>JAMWDA010000091.1 GCA_023818995.1 Candidatus Omnitrophota bacterium | reverse complement strand
CTCCTTAATATCGGAGTAACCTATGCTTATGCCACATTCTAAACCCTCATTGACTTCCCGAACATCATCTTTGAATCTCTTTAATGAGGTAATTTTACCTTCAAATATCTGTTGGTTATCTCTTATCAATTGGATAGAACCTGTTCTTAAAATCTTACCTTTCTCCACTACACACCCAGCGACTACTATATCTTTAGATAGTTTAAATACTTTCTTCACTTTCGCTCTACCTAAGAAAACTTTTCTTATTTGTGGTGCTAATAAACCCTCCATAGCACCCTTTATATCATCTATTAGCTCGTAAATTATATGGTATACTCTTATCTCAATACCTTTAGATTTAGCGGATTCTTTAGCTTGACCATCGGTCTCTACTCTAAAACCAACGATAACCGCATCACTTACCTCTGCTAATAGAACATCGGAAAAACTTATTGCTCCTACCCCTAAATGAATAAACTGAACTTCTACCTCGGAAGTAGATAATTTCTTTAAAGCTTCCTCTATAGCTTCTAAACTTCCTCCCACATCAGCTTTTAAAACTATCCTTAACTGTTTCTGTCCTTCTTGTTTCCTCTTATATAAATCTTCTAATTTTAAATGCACAGGAGCTTTCCGCTCTTTTAACCTCTCCTCTTCTTTCTTCTTCTCCACTATTTGGCGAGCTATCTTCTCATCGGGAACAACAAAAATTTTATCCGCAGGATTAGGAACTCCATTTAACCCTATTACCTCTACAGGATAAGAAGGTAAAGCCTCCTCTATCAACCTGCCTCTATCGTCGTATAAAGCTCTTATCTTACCCCACCACAATCCACAAACGCACATATCTCCTTTTTTAAGGACGCCCTGTTGAACTAAAACGGTAGCTAAAGGACCTCTTCCTTTGGATAACTTCGCTTCTATTACCACACCTATCAAGGATGCTTTATAAGAGGCTTTTAAATCCATTAGTTCTGCTTGAAGAAGAATCATATCCAACAAATCATCCATACCTTTACCAGTTTTAGCAGAAACTCCTACGGTTATCGTATTACCTCCCCAATCTTCAGGAACAAGACCGTACTTAGATAGTTGCTGTTTAACCAAATCTATATTAGCGTTCTCCTTGTCTATTTTATTTATCGCTACGATAATAGGAACTTTAGCCTGTCTGGCATGGTCGATAGCTTCTACAGTTTGTGGTTTTATCCCCTCATCGGCAGCTACTACCAAAACAACTATATCGGTAATATCTGCTCCTCTTGCCCGCATTGCTGTAAAAGTTTCATGGCCGGGCGTATCCAGAAAAGTTATACTCCCTTTAGGCAAGACTACACGATACGCTCCTATATGTTGAGTTATCCCCCCTGTCTCCTGTTCAGCTATCTTACTCTTTCTAATATAGTCTAAAATAGATGTTTTGCCGTGGTCTATATGCCCCATAAGAGTAACTACTGGTGCACGTTTCTCTTTTTCTTTTTCATCTATCTTTAAACTAAATATTTCCTCTTCGTAAGAAGGCTTCCTTTTTAGATTAACCTTATAGTGATAAGCAATTTGTCTTGCTAAATCTTCATCAATATTTTGATTAATTGTATAGAATTTACCCTGCTGAAGAAGAAACTTTAAAATATCCGATGACTTCTGATTCAATTTTACTGCTAAATCTTTAACCGATATAGGAAATTCTACCTCTACAACATTACTCTCTATCTCTTTTTTCTTTAAATCCTCTATCTCGTGACGAATAATCTCGGCAGTCTCTTCGTCAACTGTGGACATATGACTTTTAACGGGGAAATTAAGAGCTTTTAATTTCTCAATAAGCTCTTTAGAATCAATATTTAAACTTTTTGCTAACTCATGTATTCTCATTACTACTCTCCAACATCTTTTTTGCTTCCTCTATAATCTTAATAGCTTTCTTATCACCTATCCCTTTTAACTTAGCCAATTCACTTTCTTGTGCGTGAGCAAGTGAAGAGATATCTCTGTAACCAGCATCAACAAGGATAGAAGCTAATTTCTTACCCACGCTTTTAATTTGAGCAATATTCTTTATCTCCTCCTCTAAAATCTCTTTAGAGCGAACATCTATCTCCCAACCCACGAGCTTAGAAGCTAACCTAACATTCTGCCCTTTTCTACCGATAGCCAAGGATAACTGGTCATTAGAAACCATAACCTTTGCGCGTTTATTTTCTCTATCCAGTTCAATTTTACTTATCACTGCCGGAGATAAACTTGCTTTAATGAATTCCCTTATATCTTCTGACCATCTAACTATATCTATCTTTTCTCCCCTCAACTCTTCTATAATATTCTTTACTCTTGCCCCTCTTATTCCTACGCAAGCACCTACACAATCAACTTTATCATCTTTGGAAAAAACTGCTATTTTTGTTCTCTCGCCTGCTTCTCGGGCAATACTTTTTATCTCTACAATTCCTTCGTATATCTCAGGCACCTCCAACTCAAATAACTTCTTAACTAACCCTTCGTGCTTACGAGAAAGCACAATCTGTGCTCCTTTACCTTTTCTCACTTCGTATACTAAGCTTCTAACTCTCTCTCCCATCTTTAATCTATCTAAGGGAGAAAGTAAATTGTTAGGTATAATTCCCTCCACTTTACCCACGAGGTCTAAAATCACCCCTTGTTTTTCAATACGGTAAACTACACCACTAATTATATCTCCTTCCTTACCTTTAAACTCGTTATAAATATTCTCCTTCTCTGCTTCTCTAATCCTCTGAATAATCACCTGGCGAGCAGTCTGTGCCGCTATTCTTCCAAACTCTTGTGAAACTACTTCTTCTTCACCAATGTACACATGTATATCACCTTTCTCGTAATCGATATCCACCTTAATCTCAGCATTAGGGTTAGTTAATTTAGCAATTTTCTTAGCCGATATAGTTAGTGCTTGCTTAACTGCATCAAAGAGTAAACTCTTATCTATACCTTTCTCTCTCTCCAACTGTTCCAATACACTTAAAAACTCTTTATTCATAAAACCACCTTTTGTTTTGCCATTTTAATTTTCTCAAAAGGAACAAAGAAAAATCCTTCTTCATCTCCTAAAAATAAACCATCATCCTTAACATCTACCAACACTAACTCTCTATAATCTTTACCCTTAATTACCTCTTTAAACCATAGACAGATTATTTTTCCTTTGGCACGTAAGAAATCTTTTGCCGTAACTAATGGTCTATCTAATCCGGGAGAATTAACCTCAACCACAAAATCATCACCTAAAACTTTCTCCTTTTCTACAAGAGAAAAGAGTATTTGATTAAGAGAAGAACATTCATCAACAGTTATCCCTCCATAAGGATAATCAACGATACTCCTTATCGTCGATCTTCTACCTTGAGGAAAAACTTTAAAATCAACTAAATCTATCCCTTTCATCTTCAATATCTCCTCAAATTTACTCCTTATGTAACCTATTAATTCTTCATCCATTGGCTCTAAGATTATCATTTAGAAATTTAATTAACTCATCTTTATTCAAATTTAACTTCTCGCCACTCCTGCGAACTTCTAATTCAATTTTACTGCTCTCCTTGTATTTCTTACCTACAATGATAATATAGGGATTACCAATAAGATAGGCATCGTTAAACTTTACTCCTGCAGGTTCCGAGCGGTCATCAAAAAGAATATCAAATCCTCTATTTATAAGAAGTTCGTATATCAAAAAGGCTTCTTTAAAAAGTAACTCATCATCCCTTTCTAAAACTAAAAGGGTAGCGTCAAACCCGCTAACACTTGTTGGCCAAATAATCCCTTTCTTATCGTGATTCTGCTCAATTATAGCAGAAATTATACGACTCACGCCTATTCCGTAACAACCCATAACTATAGGTTTTCTCAACCCATCTTTATCCAGAAAATATGCTTCTTGTGCTTTTGAGTATTTTGTGCCCAATTTAAATACGTGTCCTACTTCTATCATCTTTTCTTCTTTTAACTCTCTACCACACTCCTCACACTTTCCTTCCTTCTTAAAATATAAATTGCAATTCTTGCAGAAATACAAAGCATCCTCACCTATATCTGCGGGAACCATAAACTCATGGGAAATATTCCCTCCCATCGCCCCGGGATCTGCTTCTATAGTAACAAATTTCAACCCACAATCTTTAAATATCTTCTTATAAGCATTAAACATAACTTCGTAACTAACATTTAACCCTCTCTCATCTATATCAAAACTATAGGCATCTTTCATAATAAATTCACAACTTCTAACTAAACCGTATCTCGGTCTTGCCTCATCGCGGAATTTTGTTTGAATCTGATATAAAGTAAACGGTAACTGTTTATAAGAGGATACGTAACGCTTAACTATCTCTGTAACCTCTTCCTCATGGGTGGGGCCTAAGCATAACTGTCTACCACGTCTATCTTTAAAAGTAATCATTACTTCCTCTAAATCCTTATCTCTACCTGTCTTTTTCCATATCTCCAAAGGTTGTAAAGCAGACATTAGTATTTCCTGAGCCCCTGTTTCGTTCATCCTCTCTCTTATGATATTCTCTATTCTGCGTAAAACTCTAAATCCAAATGGCAGATAAGCGTATATACCTGAGGAAACCATAAATAACAAAGACCCTTTAAGACTTAAACGATGACTTACACATTCTGCCCCTTTGGGTTCTTCTCTTAACGTTGGCAGAAAACTTTTGGAAAATAGCATATTTTTACTTTTTTTCTTTATTATTTTCTATCTCTCTAATAAACTTAATCAAATCCCTAACTGCTCTATCCTGATTAGTCCACCCTAAAATCTTATCCTTTCTAAATATTGCTCCTTTCTTTTTACCAAAAGCTAACCCTATATCCGCCTGGTAAGCTTCTCCCGGACCGTTAACCACACAACCCATCACCGCTACTCGTTTAATTATATCGCCTAAATACAAACTATCAATTTCTTCCCTTACTTTATCAACTATCTTTACTAAATCAACTTCACAACGTGAACAAGTAGGACAGGAAATAACTTCGCAAGAAAAACTCCTTATCCCTAAAAATTGTAATATAAACTTAGCTACCCTTATCTCCCAGAAAGATGGACCGGTAAGAGATACCCTAACAATTTCTCCAATACCCCTATAAAGAAGTATACCTATTCCTAAAGAAGATTTAATTATACCCTCTAAAAATGGTCCACTAGCAGTAACTCCCAAATGAAGAGGATAATCAAACTCTCTTCTAAAATTCTCGTTAGCTAAAATCGTTGCCTTAGCATCTGCTGCTTTGAAAGAAACTATTGTATCAAAAAATCCTTGTTTTTCAAAGAGCTTAATGTAGTCCTTAACTACCTTAATCATACTATCTGCTAACTTCTTAGGTGAAGAAAAATCCTTCTTGAATCCCCCTGAATTTATACCGATTCTTAGAGAAATATTATTAATTTTTGCTTCCTTTACTATTTGAGTAACTTCACTAATCTTCGTAATATTCAAAGGATTTAATCTTACACCATCAAAACCAGCACATACAGAGGAAAGTGCTAAACGATAATCAAAATGGACATCAGCAACGATAGGTAAAATAACCTCTCTCTTCAATATTTTAGCAAGGGAAATATCCTTCTTTTCCTTTACCGCTACCCTTATTGCTTCTGCTCCTTCCTCTTTTAATCTTTTAGCCTCCTCAATTAGTTTATCCGTATCAGATGTAGAACTCTTAAGCATCCCTTTAATCCGCACAGGATTGTTTTTACCCACACATAAACTACCAATTTTTACTTCTCTTATCTTACCCATAAAGTTATTTAGAGGAAATTATCCTTAAGATATCACTATAAAATGCTAAGATTACCAATACTCCTATTAATCCCATACCCAAACGTATCAAAATATACTCTACTTTTTCACTCAATGGTTTCTTACGAACTCTCTCTAAGAATAACAAAGGTAGATACCCTCCATCCAATACCGGTATAGGAAAAAGATTAACTATAGATAAGCTTATCCCTATCACCCCTACTAAATGTAAAAGTGCTACTATACCCTCTTTAGCTGTAGAAGATGTTAACTTAAATATAGTTATTGGTCCTGCTAAAGATTCTTTAAACGGGATAACCCCTACGATGGTATAGTATAAACCTTGAAAAATAAATAGGGTTAGCTCTACTGTTCTATTAAAAGCTTTTACGAAAGCTACAAAAAAATTCTCCTTTACCTCTTTTATCTCCATAGAACTCTTTATACCAATTATGGGCAAACTTTTCTTTCTACCAAAGATATCTTTTATTTCTTTATACTCTGGTTTAACTTTAAAATTCAATCTTTCATCTTCCCTTAAAATAATTAGGTCTATATCCTCCTTTGATTTACGAATAAATCCTTGAATATCTGCCCAAGTATTTACTTTTCTCCCATTTACTTCTAAAACTCTATCACCTTCTTTTAACCCTATTTTTTGTGCAGGAGAATTATCCATAACTCCACCGATAACGTTATCCAAATAAGGCATACCAATAATAAAAAGAGACCAGAATATAATGAATGAGA
>JAMWDA010000090.1 GCA_023818995.1 Candidatus Omnitrophota bacterium | reverse complement strand
GGAGTAATTAATCCCTATACTATAAGTGAGGTGGTAAAAATTTGTAAGGAGAAGAATAAGATTGTTACCGTTGACCCCAAAGAAGACCATTTTGATTACTATCAAGGAGTGACCGCACTTACTCCTAACTTGAAAGAAGCGGAAATATCTGCTGGATTTAGAGTAAAGAAAAAAACAGAGATAGAGTTATTGGGAGAAGTAATTATGGAGAAATTGAAACCACGAGCTCTCATCATTACCTTGGGAGAGGATGGAATGCAACTATTTATGGATAAGAAGAATAGTTTACATATACCTACTACGGCAAAAGAGGTTTACGATGTAACCGGTGCAGGAGATACGGTTATAGCAGTATTTACTTTAGCTTTAGCAAGTGGGGGGGATTTTTTGGAGTCAACGGTTTTGTCTAATTTTGCCGCTGGTATAGTTGTGGGTAAATTGGGAGCAGCTACTACTTATCCCGATGAACTTTGGGAAACAGTGGAAAATTTAGCTCCTCAATTGGTGATTAACGAAGGAAGTAAAATGAGTAAAAAATCTACTTTAGTTTAGCCATAGCATTTTAATTTTGGATATGAACGTTATAGGCGTTATACCTGCCCGTTTAAAATCTACACGCTTACCTAATAAGCTTATAAGAAAAATATTAGGTAAGCCGATTATACAGTGGACTTGGGAGAGAGCTAAAGAATCAACTCTTCTTGACCGGTTAGTAATAGCTTGCGATAGTCAGGAGATAGAGAGTATAGCTAAAGGATTTGGGGCGGAAGTTATATTTACTTCGCCTGAGCATATTTCAGGAACAGATAGGATTGCTGAGGTTGTTAGAGAGATAGATGTAAAAATAGTTATAAATATACAGGGAGATGAACCTTTAATTCATCCGTCGGTTATAGATGAATTAGCTTCTTGTATGTTACAAGATAAAACATTAGTTATGGTAACGGTTAAGAAACGTATAGAGAATGATGAGGAGATAAGCGACCCTAATGTGGTAAAGGTGGTTACCGATAAAAATAATTTTGCTCTCTATTTTTCCCGTTTCCCCATACCTTATAATAGGGAAAGAAGAGAAGAAATGAGGTATTATAAACATATAGGTATTTATGCTTACACAAAAGATTTTCTTTACACTTTTAAAAATTTACCAAAATCTTATTTAGAGGAAAGGGAAAAATTAGAACAATTAAGAGCTTTAGAGGCTGGTTATAAGATAAAAGTTATAGAAACTAATTTTGATTCCTATGGTATAGATGTAGAAGAAGATTTAGAGAAAGTGGAAAAGATTTTAGGGAAAGAACTCCTTCCTCCTAAGACTTAATCAAAGAGGAGACACATAATTAATTTAGTTGCATACCTATAGATAATCATCTTCAATGCAAAATATAAACTCTAAATCCTAAACACGAAACTTATATAGACCTCTATGAGCTGATAGAGACACATTTTAATACTTAGAATTTTATAATTTAATGAATGAAACTAGAATGGTAAAAGATAAATTTATATTTATAGCTGGTCCTTGTGTTATTGAGAATAAAAAGTTAACTTTTGAAATAGCTAAGAGACTTAAAGATATAACCTCATCTTATCCTATAGATTTTATTTTTAAAGCAAGCTACGATAAAGCAAACAGAACCTCTATAAGTTCTTATCGTGGCCCTGGCTTAGTTAAAGGGATAAAGATACTTGAAGAGATAAAGAGAAAGTTAAATATAAAAATTTTAAGTGATGTCCATTGCCGAACAGAAGTAAAGGCTGTTAAAGATATTCTCGATGTAATTCAGATACCAGCTTTTCTTTCTCGTCAGACGGATTTAATTATAGAAGCAGCAAAGAGTAAAAAAACCATAAATATAAAAAAAGCACAGTTTATGTCTCCCTACGAGATGAAATATGTAATAGAAAAAATACTTTCTACAGGTAATAGAAATATTTTTCTTACCGAAAGAGGGACAAGTTTTGGTTATCAAAATCTGGTAGTTGATTTTCGTTCTTTTTTGATTATGAAGGAATTTGGTTACCCTGTTATATTTGATGTTACTCACTCTCTTCAGGAACCAGCATCTAAAGATGGGGTATCAGGAGGGAGAGGCGAATTCGCTTATCCTTTAGCTCTTGGTGGAGTAGCTGTGGGTATAGATGGTCTATTTATGGAGGTGCATCCTCATCCCCAATTAGCTCTCTCTGATAAGGCAATAACTTATCCTCTTTTTAATGTAGAGAAACTGATTAGAAGAGTAATAAAATTAAGAGAGGTGTTAAATGAAGAAGATAGATAGTGACGAACTTAAAAGGTTAGCAGGGGAAGTTTTAGATATAGAGGCAAACGCTCTTATAGAACTGAAAGAGAGAATAGATAAAAATTTTTTCAATGCTATAAAGATTCTTTACTCTTGTAAAGGTAAGATAGTGGTCACCGGCGTAGGGAAAGCGGGAATTATTGGGCAGAAATTTTCTGCCACATTATCTTCTACAGGTTCATCCTCTTTTTGGTTACACGCTGCCGAAGCTGTCCATGGGGATTTGGGTAGGATAGAAGATGATGATGTTGTTTTCGTCCTTTCTTATAGCGGAGAGACGGAAGAGGTTAAAAATCTAATTCCTTTTGTTAAAAAAATTGGAGCGAAGATAGTTGCCCTTACAGGTAATAGAAAGTCTAATTTAGCAAGGTATTCAGATGCTTTTATTGATGTGAGAGTAGAAAAAGAAGCGTGCCCGTTGGGATTAGCTCCTACCACTTCTACTACAGCTATGTTAGCGATGTGCGATGTTGTTGCTGTATGTTTGCAGAAAATGCGGCGATTTAAAGAGAAAGATTTTGCTTTTTTCCATCCCCGTGGTTCCTTGGGAAGGAGACTTTTATTGAAGACAAGGGATATTATGAGAAAGGGTAAATTTAATCCCGTTGTGGAAGAAAATACTTTGGTAAAAGATGTGCTTGTAAAGATTACTTCTGCTCACGCGGGAGCAGTCTCAATAGTAGATAGAGATGGTAAACTTGTAGGTATATTTACCGACGGAGATTTAAGAAGACATTTAGGTGATGAACGGGGAATCCTGCAGAGAAAAATAAAGGAGGTAATGACAACTACCCCCACGGTAGTGTACGATGATGATTTAGCCTCAGAAGCACTAAAGATTTTAGAAAATAAGAAGATAGATGAGGTTCCCGTGGTAGATAGAAGTTTCCGAGTAGTAGGCATGTTGGATGTTCAAGATTTAATTTCTGCAGGAATAGTGTAAAAGAAAAAGCAATAAAAATTATATGAGAAGTTCTATATTCGGAAAGATAAAATTACTTCTTCTTGATGTTGATGGAGTTTTGACTAAAGGTGAAATTATTTACGATAGCGAGGGAAGAGAGTTGAAAGTATTTGATGTAAAGGATGGTTTAGGTATTTATCTTTTAGGTAAGATGGGAATAAAGGTAATTTTAGTTACTGCTAAGGATTCTTCGGTAGTAAGAAAGAGAGCTATAGATATGGGAGTGGAAGTTTATGCAGGGATATTACCGAAGGAAAGTATTTTGTCTAAGATAGAAAAGGATTATTCTGTAGGTAGCAATGAGATATGTTTTGTTGGTGACGACCTTATAGATATAGGTATAATGAAAAAAGTAGGGGTTCCTGTAGCCGTGAAGAATGCGGCTAAAGAAGTAAAGGATATAGCCGTATATGTCACTAAGCATAAGGGAGGGGAAGGAGCTGTTAGGGAAATTGGAGAGTTAATTCTAAAGAGTAAAAAATTATGGTATAGAGCTATAGAAAATTTATAGTATCCTATAACAACAAACTTTTAAGGAAATTTTTAGGATAACAAAACACCAATTGACATTATAGGAAAGTATGATAGATTATTATACCTTTAAATTATGCTTTATGTTTTTCTTTTTATAAGTTTATTTTTTTTAAATGGGATTAGTTATCCTCAACAAAAGATTCAAGATTTTTATCTTTCCAACTATAAGAACGAGGGGTTGAAAGATTGGGAAGTTAAAGGCAGTGAGGCTACTGTTTGGGATAGTTATGTAGAGATAAATGGGGTGGAGGCAAAGTATTTCCAGAGTAATGATATTATAGATATAAAGGCTGATAGAGCTAAATTGGATAAAACTAATATGGAACTTTGTTTGGAGAAAAATGTAAGGATAAATAATAGCCAAGGTTTGAAATTAAACACTGAGTTTCTAAACTGGAAGCAACATTATAATAGTGTTTCTACGGATAAGGAAGTAGAACTTGTTAGAGATGATTCTTTAAAAGTTAATGCAAAAGGTTTAGAGGCAGACACCAAATTGAAAGAGATAAGTTTTCAAGAGGAAGTTAAGGTAGCTTTGAATGATAATAGAGAAATGACTACAATAACTTGTGATGGCCCTTTGGAAATAGATTATAATAGGGGAGAGGCAATTTTTAATAATAAAGTTGTGGTAGAAAACCCTAATGGTAAGCTATTATCAGATAAGGCTATCGTTTATTTTGATATGGATGAGAAACGTATTTTAAAGATAGTGGCAATAGGCGATGTTAAGATAATTAGGGACGATAATGTAACATTTGCTGAGCAAGCTACCTATTCCGAGGATACAGGGAAGATGGTTTTAGAGGGAAGGCCAAGATTGATAATTTTCCCTCAGAGTAAAACAGATTTTTTTACAAATAAGGATAAAAATGAAAATTTTGGAAATTAGGAATATTTCTAAATCCTATAATGGGAAAAAGGTAGTAAAAGATGTTAGTCTTTCTGTGAGAAGAGGGGAAGTAGTAGGGTTGCTCGGTCCTAATGGAGCAGGTAAAACAACCTGCTTTTATATTATCGTAGGTGTTATTACCCCTGATAGTGGTAAGATTCTTTTCGATAATCAGGATTTAACGAATTTACCTATAAGTTTACGTAGTCGTTATGGTATAGGTTATCTTTCTCAGGAACCGTCCATATTTCGCAGGTTAACTGTAGAAGAAAATATTCTCTCTATATTAGAGACACTGCCAATTAGTAGAAGAGAAAGAGAATTAAAATTAGAGGAGCTTCTTAAAGAGTTGAATATCGTACATTTAAGGAAGAACAAAGCTTATACTTTAAGCGGTGGTGAAGCAAGAAGGTTAGAGATAACACGAGCTTTAGTTACTAATCCTTCCTTTCTTTTATTGGATGAGCCTTTTTCCGGTATAGACCCTATTGTAGTTAATGAAGCTAAACAGATAATAGAGAATTTAAAAAATAGAGGGATAGGAATACTTCTTACCGACCATAATGTTAGAGAGATACTCTCTATTACTGATAGAGCATACTTAATCGCTCAAGGTAAAATTTTAATTTCTGGGACTTCGGAAGAATTGATAAATAGTCCTGAGGCGAGAAAAATTTATTTAGGGGAGGATTTTAGAATATGATTAAAACAGAATTAAAGATGGTAGATAAGTTAAAGAGGACATTAAAAGTTGAAGTTATTGATGATACGTTTCTAAAAGATAAAGAGGCGGTATGTAAAGATTTAGCTAAAGTTGTAAAAATCCCGGGATTTAGAGTTGGCACAGCTCCCTGGGAATTGATAGAGAAGAAACACAAAGATTTAATGGTAGAAAGATTTATAAATAATAATCTTTCTAATTACTATTCAAAAGCAATAGAGGAACATTCTTTGAATCCCGTTGGTGAACCACGGATTTACGATGTTAATATGAGTGAAGAGAAATTTAGTTTCTCTGTAGATATAGAAGTTAAACCTGATATAGAAATAAAAGAGGAAGAGTATAAAAATATAAAAGTAAGGACTAAACCTGTAAGTGTAACTGAGTTGGAAATAGAAAAATTTATTACTCAACTTAAGGAAGATATAAAAACCATGATAGGTAAAGATTATCCTGATGAAAGTATCGCTAAGTGGTTTGGTTTTATCAATCTTGAGGAACTAAGAGAATTTATAAGAGCAAGGATTTTTTTGGATAAAATTTCCCAAAGGGAAGGAGAAATACGTAGCTTCGTTATGGATGAAATTACTCGTAGAGTAAAATTTAATATTCCTCCTCTCTACCTTAAAAAAGTTCAGGAGAGTTATTTCAATCGTTATATTTCTAATTTGAAAAGACAGGGAGCAAAGGAAGAAGAGATTAAAAAATACGAAGACAATATTAGAGAAAAGATAAAACCAATAGCGGAAAAAGATGTTAGATTTACTTTTATAGTAGAAGCTATTGCTAAAAAAGAGAATTTAGAAGTTAAAAAAGATTACTTTATTGAAGCAATGATTGGGTATATTTGTAGCTGTGCAGAATATGCTACTTGACAGATAAAATTATAAAAAGGAAATTAGAATTAGAGAAAAAAATAAGTACTTTATCTAAAATCAATAGAGACTAAGCTTAAAATCACAGATTTTAAAATCTAAATAGACTTAAATATAAATTTTGTATTTAAGATTTTTTGGGTTTATTTTAATTATTTGAGGATTAAAAATATAAACTTATTAGTGTATATTGGAGGAGGTAATTTATGAAAAATCAATATTACATTCCTATGGTTATCGAACAGACAGGAAGAGTTGAACGTGCTTACGATATCTATTCCCGTTTACTCAAAGATAGAATAGTGTT
>JAMWDA010000089.1 GCA_023818995.1 Candidatus Omnitrophota bacterium | reverse complement strand
TAAATCTTTTCTATCTTTTAATTCTCTGAGGGATATTTCTAAACTTTCTAATTCAGCCTGTTTTTTGCCTGCCAACCATAATTCTGCCTCATCCCAATAGCGCACCCAAAGATTGTGCAAGCTATGATATAAAACACCTAAAAGATAAATACCTAAAACTATTGTTAGAAAATATAAAGGTGGAGTTATTATTGCAGTTAGAGAAGATGGGATTGCTTTAAATATGCCTAAAGCAATAAACCCTGAGCCCATCACAAAGAAATTTAAAAATATTCTCTTCTGTTCTTTGAAAGAAGCAATAGTTAATTTCTTATCTTTTCCTTGTAAAACCGAACTATGATAATAAAAGGCAAGATAGGAAGAGCTAATGAATATCGCTACACTAACCGCTAAAACTGCCCATAGGTGAGGCAAAAACCACAGGATAAATATAGCCGGTAAACTAAAGAATAGATTCTCTAATAAAGGAGCAACTAGATAGGCAACTAAACGGGGATACTTAAAGTAAAGTTTGTGGAGATTAAATAAAGAGGAGATAAGAAGAGATTTATCTTCGTCTTCTGTATTAAAATCTTGTCCTTTCTCTTCCTCCCCCACAATCAATGATATAATAACATTACGAGCACAATTTTTAACTTCCGCATTTTTGGTAAGTAAAAACTGTTTTAATATGTTTATAAAAGCAATTCGTTTGAAATCAAAAAATGATAATTTACAAGCATTATCTTTTCCCACCTTTATAAACTCAACCCAAGTTTCTGGGGGGAAATCCAAAGCTATTCTTTGGGAAATTTCAAAGATATAAATAAGATTTTCTATAATATCGGCCGCTTCTAAACCAGATAACTCCAAACTCCGGATATGGAATAATACAAACCCCGATAAGATATTTTCTAACTTTTCTTTGTAGGATTCCCATTTATTTAAAGAAGTAGAATAAAGAAATTTTAAGTCTTCCCTCTGTTTAAAAGATAAACCAAAGAAAGAAGATATTGCTGAGATTAAAATATCATCCACTTCTTTCTTAGCCTGAGGATTAATGTAAATACACATCCACCCATCACTTTCAATAAAGTAATCAAGAGGGAAATTCTTCTCGTATATTTTAAGAACATCAAAATAAAGCTCAATGGTAAATAATTTAAATATACCTAATAGATAATTTAGAAACTCTATTACATTGTTGACAATTAAAGAATGCGTTATATTCTCCGTATCTTTTATCATCCCTCTTATTATTTTTCTAAAATAACTTTTTTCTCTCTCAGTAAGTTCAAAATCAAAATTTAATGCCTGTATACGAATAATTCTTTCATCCTCTAAGTTATCATATATTTTATGTAACCCTTCATGTTGACTAATAAATATCTCTACACGGTTAATCCATAAATTCGCTTCATTATCCGATAGACCATCTTCTAATAATACCTCATAAAGTTTATCTTTTATCCTATCAAAATAGTTTATAATCTCTTTTTTCTCGTAATCAAAATAAGCAATCTTTATTTCATCCTCTGCTATACCCAATTGTTGGGCATAAGCTTTTAATAACTCTTCTGACTTCTCTACACAGTATCCCATAATCACCAATATCTCTCTATTCTGAGGCTTTTCTTCTTGCATCTTGTAGGCAGTATTATAGATAACTTGAGAAGAAATGTAACTCTTTGTAGAAATTGAATCGTTTTCTTGATTCAATATTAATTTTCCTATTAAGGTAGAAGATAATTTTCCCCTTGCAGAAATAAAAGAATCTTTATGTTTAATAAATGCATCTGCTAATTTACCCAGTGCAAAATCAAGCAAATCTTTAGGAAATAATCCCTTATCAATATGTAAACCAAGAAGCCCTACGTTTTTTTTACTCCATAGTTCAACAAGGCTTTCAATAGATTGAGCAATTTCTTCAGGTGTTGGTGGGTGTCCTAAGGTAATAAATTTTTCTCTAATAAAATAGTCAAGGTCTAAGGATACTATACCTAACCAATTTTCAGGCCAATCATCGTAACTATTCCATATTCCGCCTTCAAAATGTTTACTATCATTTGGGAGAGAAATTGCTCCAAATAGAGAGATTTGCACAGGTACTTTAACCTGCCACATACCTCCCCTCCCATTGTTAAAATCACAATATATGTGCGAGACCACATTGCCGGCGTTTAATTCATCGCCCAATGGTTCATCATCGGGATGAGCATCAATCCAAGCAATAGGTATGTTTGGTTTTGAATCATCAGTAAGACTTTGGAATTTATTTTTTAATCCCAAATCATCTCGTAAGAAGAGGTAAGTTTTATAATGTTCAGAAGAAGTTTCACAAGTTATCTTCAGAGGGAGCCCTATTTCTTGCGCAATCATAGTGAGTTTTGCTATATTGTCCACTATAACTTGGGGATGCTTAAATCTAATCTCATATATTCCATAGGTATCTAATCTTTCTTTCTCTTCTAAGGTGTAGCCAGTATAATAATCTAAACAACGGTACAACAAATTGTTTGTATCCATTATTCCTTCATAATTGGTGTAATCGCCACCCTTTTTATATAATAAAAACGCATATGCCTTACCATCTAAATTTACATGTTGAGATAGAGATTGTATAAAGCGATGTCCTATACCTTTATTTTCTTTTGTTTCTAATGGTAATGCAGCTAAAATTAAATCAAATTTTTCATCTTCACTTATATTGATACTCTCAAATAAGTCTCCTTTGCATATTTTTACTCTATCTTGTAAACCTAACCTTTCTACATTATATTGTGCTACTGCTAATGCTAAATCATCAATATCTATAGCTTTTACCTCTGAAGCACCTTTTAATGCTACTGCAGAGGCTAAAACACCTGAGCCTGTTCCTATATCAATTATTTTTTTATTAATTACATCTATATTCTTAATAATCTCTAAAAACTTAATACTTACTTTATTAAATGGCTCTAATACCCCACGCACACATACCAGTTCCTTTTTAAATAAAGATGCATCTACTATTTGATAAAAAATAGGTATTTTGGTAAGAATTAGAGTCTTGTCCAGTATTAGTTTTTCTACTAAATCAAATATCTCTGTAATATTATTTAAAGGAACCGAGGAGTGTGTATTGTGTTTGTTCTGCGAGAGTTTAATATCATTTTCAGGGCATATGGAAATTATTAAGGCGAATTTATCTGAATCTAATAAGATAAGTTGATAATTCTCATTTTCAATAAGATTTACTGCGTTAATATTGGCTTCTTTTATATAGTCTAAAAACTTTAAATACTCCGCTTCTTTATTTAGATTAGGAAATAATTTATCTAATCTTCTTGTCGCATTTATCTCAATGTAATTTACTAAATTATTTAAAAAGTTACTCAGCTGTTGTTTTTTAGATAAATCAAGTTCTCCAGGATAAACATAGATTCCTTCTATATCTTGATAAGGATATTTAAAACTTATCCCCATATATTCTAAAAGAAATTTGTAGTCAGGATTGATTAATTCTCCCTTGTGTGAATTTATCTTATCTACCCTTTTTTCAATAGGTTGTTTATTGACTGTTAACTTATGTTTTAATTTAAGATAGATTTTCTTTATATATCTACCAATAGCAAACAAATCCACCAAACCATCTTCTTTAAGCCATCTCTTAGGCAATATCAATCCGCAACCAAAATATTCTATATTAGATTTATTTTCAAGATTTTCTTTTGGTACACTATTACGAAGCATTTCTTCTGCCTTTTCATAAGGAACATCTAACCTTTCATTCATCTTGTTTACCTCGTTGTCCTTATTTTTCTCAAAATAATTTAATAAATCTTTTAAAATTGTCACCATTGATTCTATATCTTTTTTTATTTTTTCTTCCATTTTTTGCCATAATTGAATCTCTTCCTCACTAAAAGATGGGGGAAGAGAAAATCTAAATATATTTCCTCCCGAAGAGACAATTTCTATACCAAATTTTTTGTCTATTCCTCTATAGCACAAATCTCCAAATCTTATTATTTCCTGCTCTTTATTGTAATATTTTTTATTTACTTCGCTCCCTTCAGGAAAATCCATTATATGTGCACCTATAAAGTCTATAACACTCATAATTAAAAGAAGCTTGGCTAAAGTATCTTTAATCGCCTTTATTTCCTCATTATTATTTTCTCTACCATTATTTAAAAACTTTCTATCTTGGGAAGTGAATGAGAAGACATTAAAAAATAAAACTACCCCGGCAAGGAGAGATGCCACCAGCCACGGAGAGGTCATCCCTCTGGGGATAAACTTGCCGGGGAGAAAATTACTGCATATAAATAAAAACAATCCCAAACCTAAATATGTCCTATAAAAAAGACTTGAATTGTCTTTTTGTGAATCATCAAATCTATCTTTATCCCTAATATCACTGCTGTCTTCAATCTTCTCTTTACTACTTAATCCCTTCATTGTAAATGGGTTAGTCCCCATAAGGATTTCTAATATCTCTTTCTTAGTTAGTTTAGTTTTTAGTCTATTTAGTGTCTTAAAATAATCCTTTCTGATTTTAATCTGAAGAATACTTCGTGGCAGTTTACTTATGAATTTTATGAGCAAATAGGAAATAGGAAATAACTGCAGACCAAAGGGTATCAAAATAATAGCGGAAATTGCCACTAAAACATCAAAGAAATTAGGGGCTAAGGGTAATAAAGCGTATTCATTAATTAGCGTTGTAAAGAATCCTTTTCTCTCTTCAAAGGACTGGGCATATGCCTCATTATATATATTTTTTTGTTCATCTTTTCTATAAGGAAGAGGTAAAAATATATCCAGCATCTGCCACAATTTAGAATAATTATTATTAAAGAAAGGTTTTTTTCTAATTAACACATGGATTATCTCATGGACATATGTCTCATAGGAGGGATGGGAAGAGGAAAAAACCAAAGGTACGATTTCCCCTTCTATCTCAGTATAAGCATAAGCAATAGCGGGAATAACAACACACAATAAATCCCATTTCCAATCTCTATCCTTTACTTTGACTATTTCTGAAGGGTCTATACCAAATTCTGAATAAAATTGCCGAGCATACTTATCTTGCCACTTCATAGACTCCTCTTCCTTTTTATCTTGCATCTCCTTAATCTGAGCAATTAAACCTCTGATTTCATTCTTCTGGGATTCGTGTGTCTTGATAAGTTGATAAAGATCTTCTTTAGGGTAGGAGTATCTTTTGGCGAATATCTCTAAATATTCTTCTGCCTGAGGATAAGACCAGGAGATTGAACCATCTTCATTTAAACCTTGTGCAGTAGAGATAAATAAGGCAAAAATCTCTCTAAGAATAGGTAGACCACTTATTAATCTATGCATATTTGGTTTATCCCTTATCCTATGGGCTCTTTTTAGATACTTTAAATTCATATTGTAGGTAATGAGAGCGGGGACTAAATAATTTTGCCTTGCCTTTTCAAATTTAAATACGCTCATAACACAGCCGAATAAAAACTGGAATAAAGACCGCCAAGAATGAGAAGATTTACCTTTCCTTCTTTTTCCTCTTTGCTCTATTGCTTCCATTAATGCTTTAATTTTATCCATAGCTTCTTGACGAGTAATTTTTCCATCTTTTAAGTCTTGTGCAATTGCTTTTATCCAAATATCCCTCAGGGAATAAATCTTCATTCCCCATTACAAAACGATGTAGGCATTTTATTATAGAGATAATTTTTGTTTTAGGTAGTGTTTTCCCGTCAACCTCTATATCCTTCAGCACATCTGCTTTTTCAAATCCACTTAGAAGTTGTAAAAATCCTTCTACGGTAAGGTCTATATTACTTGTAGTAAGAAAACTTTTTGTTATAGAGGGTAAAGAAGGGATAAGAGTAATATTTAAATTTTCTAAATTATAACCTCCTTCAATTTTATTTAATTTATTTAATTCCTTAAGTTTGCTCATAAAAGCTAAAATTTCTTCCTGGCTGAGAGATAATTTTTTATCTTCTTCACAAGAAGGGAGTAGATATCCCAGTTGAGATAACTCATTTATAATTGAGGAAATATCCTTCTCTTTAAGCCAACCCTGTAGTTCAGACAAAGTAATTATTTCCTTTTTAATATTTAAAAGACGAACGGCATTCTGAGGAAATCCATAGCTCCGCAGACTATCTTCTTTAAGAGGGAGTTTTTCAAATATTGACCTTAGATTATCATTTTTTAAAAGATAAAAAATAGCACTCTTGCCGATCTTCCAGAGATCATCTTGGGTAATGGAGCTTTGGCTAATTTTTTCTAAATCTTTGGGTTCATTAATGCCCTCTATATTATACCCAGCATTTTCTAATTTTTTTGTAAAATTATCCCACCACTTAGGTCTCTTAATATATTTTGGAGGAGTACCTTTGCGAGGATAAAATACCCATTTCCCCAAAAACTCTTTCTTCTTCCTTGATTCTATTTCTTTTACATATTTTTCCCTCTCCTCTTCACTCGGAAAAATTTTATAACCACTGCTCTTATCTTTTATCTTGTTAAAGAATTCATCTATATTACTCAATATTCTTAAGTTACTTTCTCCCTCAAATCTTATATCTACCTTGATAGAATTATATTCATAAACAATATCTACTATTTCTCCTTTCATTCCCAAAATATCAGTTTCTTTAGCGTAATAGATAAATCTTCCAATAACCTGCAATCTCTCTATCTTTTCTTTCA
>JAMWDA010000088.1:1833-6741 GCA_023818995.1 Candidatus Omnitrophota bacterium | reverse complement strand
TAAAGTTAGAGGCGGGTTGTGCTCCCCTGATAAGTGAAGTAAAAGCTATATTAGATAAAGAAAAAGATATTAAAGGTGTGTTAACTACTCTTTGTGAAACTTCTACAGCTACAGTTTACGATATAGAAGGTATGGGTAAGATACTAAAAGATAAGAATACTCTCCTGATAGTTGATGCCATAAGTGGTTTAGGTCAGGATAAACTTTTAAGCGATGAATGGGGAGTAGATGTGGTAGTAAGTGCTTCTCAGAAAGGGTTGATGTTACCTCCAGGATTGGGGTTTTTGAGCATAAGCGAGAAAGCTAAAGATTTTTTGAAAAATTCAAAGTTACCAAGATATTATTTTGACCTTAACAAGGCATTAAAAAGTTACGAAAAAGACGATACACCTTTTACCCCGAGTGTTTCTTTGATTGTAGGATTAGAAAAAGCCCTCAAATTAATCAAAGAGGAGGGATTGGAGAAACGCTGGGGAAAATTTGCCAGATTATCTATGGCAACAAGAGAAGCAGCAAAAGCGCTTGGTTTAGAGATATTCTCTAAGGCTCCTTCTTCTTCAGTCACAGCTATAGTTTCTCCACCTAATATAAAAGCTTCTGAGCTGGTTAAAAAGTTAAGAAAAGATTGGGGATTAAGTATTGCCGCAGGACAGGATGAGTTGAAGGATAAAATTTTTCGTATCGCTCATATGGGTTGGGTTAATCAGGATGATTTGATTGTATGCTTTTCTCTCTTAGAGAAAGCATTAAAGGATTTGGGTTATAGTTTTAAGTTAGGTAGTTCTTTACAACGTTTCCAGGAGGTTTTTTATGGTTAAGATATTAGTGGCGGATAAATTATCTTCGGAGGGTATAAGTATATTGAAAGAAGGTGGTTTTGAAGTTGATTGTAAGACGGGATTAAGTAAAGATGCTCTTAAGGAGATAATTAAAGATTACGAAGCGATAGTGGTAAGAAGTGAAACTAAGTTAACTGCAGATGTTATTGAAGCAGGAAGTAAGTTAAAAATTATTGGCAGAGCAGGAGTAGGATTAGATAACGTTGATGTGGGATCAGCTACTAAGAAGGGAATAATCGTAATGAATTCTCCCGGAGGCAATACCATTTCTACTTGCGAACATACATTTGCTTTGATGCTTTCTTTGGTGAGGAAAATACCTTTTGGTCATAGTTCTTTAAAGAATAGGGAGTGGGATAGAGGAAAGTTTAAAGGAGCAGAGCTCTATTCTAAGATTTTAGGAGTTATTGGTTTAGGTAGAATTGGTAAAGAGGTAGCTAAAAGGGCAATAGCTTTTGGTATGGAAGTTTTAGCTTACGACCCTTTTATTTCTCCTGAGGTAGTAGAAAGTTTGGGAGTTAGGATAGTGGATTTAAAAGAATTGTTGTCTAAATCAGATATTGTTACTATACATACCCCTCTTACCGATGAGACAAAGAATATGATTTCTTATAATGAGCTTTCTTTGATGAAGCCTACAGCATTTATAATTAATTGTGCAAGAGGAGGCATAATCAATGAAGGTGCTCTCTATCAGGTGTTGAAAGACAAAAAAATAGCTGGTGCAGCTTTAGATGTTTTTGAGGAAGAACCACCTTTGAATTCTCCTTTATTGGACTTGGATAATGTAGTAGTTACACCCCATTTAGGAGCCTCTACTGAAGAGGCACAGCTTAATGTATCTATAGAAATTGCCCAATGTATAAAGGATGCTCTTTTAGGTAAAGCGATAAGGAATGCTGCTAACTATGTTCAATTAGAACCAGAAGTTTATAAGATAATTGCTCCTTATATGAATTTGGGAGAGAAGATGGGTAAATTTATTTCCCAGCTTATCCGCGGTGGTGCTAAGGAGATTAGTATAAGTTATTTAGGAGAGCTAAATTCTTTTAAAATTGAACCAATAGGTATGGCTTTGGTCAAAGGGTTCCTTTATTCTGTTGTTGGAGATAATGTTAATCTTATAAATTCTTTAGAGGTGGCAAAAGAAAGAGGTATAAAGATAGAGCAAACAAAAGTTAGTAAAGAAGAGAGTTATGTTAATTTGATAAAGGTTAAAGTAAAGACAGATAAAGAAGAAAGGTCTATAGAAGGGACACTCTTTTCTAATAGAGAACCAAGATTTGTAAAACTTGATGATTTTTATATTGAAATTTCTCCCTCAGATTATATGTTGGTAATTCAAAACTGGGATAAACCAGGAGTAATTGGTAGTTTAGGAACAGTGTTAGGTAGTTATGGAGTGAATATAGCCAATATGAGTTTAGGTAGAAGAGCTCCCATGGATGTTGCTATTACAGTTTTGAATTTAGATACTGCCTTAGATGAAAAAGTTATGAAGGAGATAAAAGCCAATCCCAATATTATCTCTTTAAAGTTTATTAAACTTTAAACTATTAACCAAAACTTCTGAGACATAATTTAGGGGGGTGAAGAAATGGCGAAGATTTACATTATTGATGTTACTAATCGTGATGGTGTGCAGACATCACGTATATGTTTATCTAAATTGCAGAAAACTATAATCAACCTTTATTTAGATAAAATGGGTATATTTCAAAGTGAATTTGGCTTCCCCACAACAAATCATGAGATTAATTATCTTAATGCCAATTTGGAATTAGCTAAGAGGGGAGTTTTAAAATATATCCGTCTTTCTGGATGGATAAGAGCAATAGAGGAAGATGTTGAGTTAGCATTTAAGAACGTTCCTTATCTTGAGTATATTAACGTTTCTATTTCTACTTCTGATCAAATGATTAAGTATAAATTTCAAGGCAAGCTCGATTACGAGAGTATTATAAAGAGCATGGTGGGATCAGTTAAGTTAGCAAAAGCTAAGGGTATAAAAGCTATAGGTGTTAATGCTGAAGATGCTTCTCGTAGTAGATTGGAATATTTGGTAGAATTTATTGAAGCAGCTAAATCAGCAGGGGCAGATAGATTTCGTTATTGTGATACTTTAGGTTACGATACCCCTTTTTCTATATACGAACGGATAAGTAAAATTTTAGAGAAGGTAAAAATTCCTATAGAAATACATTGCCATAACGATTTAGGTTTAGCGGTAGCTTCTTCTATATCCGCAGCAAAAGCCTGCATAGATAATGGAGTAGATGCTTACATTAATACCTGCGTTAACGGTGTGGGGGAGAGAGCAGGTAATGCTGATTTAGTTAGTGTGATATTGGCTTTAAAGTATGGTAGTGGTATACATAATTACGAATTGGATGAGAAGATAGACCTTAAAATGAGTTGGCGTATATGTAAGTATGCTTCCTATGCTTTTGGTATACCTATACCTATAAATCATCCCGGTGTAGGAGCTAATGCTTTTGCTCACGAGTCAGGTATTCATGCTGATGGAGCGCTAAAGGATAGAAGGAATTATGAACTATACGATTTTGAAGAGTTAGGTAGGGGGGAACCGGAAATTATTGATACGGGAAGGAAAATCACTGTAGGTGAGTATTCGGGAATTAAAGGTTTTAGGAACGTTTACGATGAGTTGGAGATAAAGTTTAAAGATGATAATGAAGCCAAGCGTATCTTGGAATTAGCCAGGTTCGCTAACGTGCATAATCAGAAGCCTTTGGTAGAGGAAGAATTGAGATTTATTGCTCAGTATCCTGATATTGCTCAAAGAATTTTTACTATGAAACCACAGATATAGTTTATCTATGAATATCGTTGTAGTTGGTTTACAATGGGGTGACGAAGGTAAGGGTAAAGTTATTGATTATTTAGCTAAGGATGCAGATATTATCGTGCGATTCCAGGGTGGTAACAATGCTGGTCATACGGTTGTATTGGATGGTAAAAAGTTTATTTTTCATATCATCCCTTCAGGTGTTTTAAGAGAAAATAAAATATGTGTTATAGGGAATGGTGTAGTAGTTGACCCAAAAGTTCTCATTGAGGAGATTAGGTATTTAAGAGATAATGGTATCAAAGTTTCTCCTCAAAATCTAAAACTTTCTTTATTATCCCATGTAATAATGCCTTATCATCGGGTTATGGATTCTTTCCGAGAATCTAAACGCCTCCACAAAATAGGTACTACCAATCGTGGTATAGGACCCTGTTATGTAGATAAGTTCTCTCGCTGTGGAATAAGAGTTGTAGATTTATTCAATAGGGAGAAATTTGCTTTTAAATTAAAAGATAATCTGCGGGAAAAGAACCCTCTTTTTAAAGAAGTTTATGGACATAGCTATTTTCCCTTTAGTAAGATTTTTAAGGAGTATTTAGATTACGCTAAGTTTCTTAAACCTTACTGTTGCGACGTTGTGGATTTTCTATACTCTAAACGAAATAGCCGGTTCTTATTTGAAGGAGCGCAAGGTACATTTTTAGATATAGATTTTGGTACTTACCCTTTTGTTACTTCTTCTAATACGATATCTCCTAATGCTTTTTTAGGTGGAGGAGCATCTTTTATAAGAGTGGATAAAATAATAGGTGTAGCCAAGGCATATACGACAAGAGTAGGTGAAGGACCTTTCCCTACAGAATTTAAGGATTCCTTAGGTGATTATTTTCGCCAAACAGGTAAAGAATTTGGTGCTACTACCAATAGACCAAGGAGATGTGGTTGGTTAGATTTAGTTATTTTAAAAAGAGCGGTTATCCTTAATAACGTAAGTGAGATAGCTTTAACTAAAATAGATATATTAGATGGACTAAAAGAGATAAAAGTTTGTGTAGATTATGAGTTCCCTAAGGGGAATAAGTATGCTTTCGTAGATTTAGATGGGATAAAACCGATTTATCAACGTATAAGAGGTTGGTTAACTGATACATCTATGGTTAGAGATTATAGCCAGTTGCCAGAATTGGCTAAAAATTATATTTCTTTTATTGAGAAAGAATTAGATAGAAAAATTTCTTTAATTTCCGTAGGAGAAAG
>JAMWDA010000088.1:0-1823 GCA_023818995.1 Candidatus Omnitrophota bacterium | reverse complement strand
TGTAAAAAAGGAGTAGCTATGGAAGGGTTTAGTTTTGTTTTACTTACACTTTTTGCTTCTTTAGTGGCATTATTTTTTGCTGGTTATTTAGTAATGATGATATTTAGACAAGAGAGAGGCTCAGTAAGAATGCAAGAGATTGCTGGTATGGTTAAAGAGGGAGCTAAAGCTTATTTAAGAAGGCAGTACTCAGTGGTAGGAGTATTCTTTGTAGTAGTATTTTTTATCCTATTATGGTTAAGTGTTAAGGGATACTTAGTAATGTTTGTTCCCTTTGCTTTTTTAAGTGGTGGATTCTTTTCTGGTTTATCGGGGTATATTGGGATGTCGGTAGCTACTAGTTCTAGTGAAAGGACAGCTCAAGCGGCAACTAAGAGTTTAAATGGAGCATTAAGAGTTGCTTTTTCGGCAGGAGCAGTAATGGGTTTAATAGTGGTGGGGTTGGGTTTGCTCGATCTTAGTATATGGTACACAATTCTTAACTGGTACTATTCTAAATATCCCCTTCCTTTAGGAATAGATAAAATTGGAGCGATAACCTCTACTATGCTTTGTTTTGGCATGGGAGCTAGTTCACAGGCTCTTTTTGCTCGTGTGGGAGGAGGAATATTTACTAAAGCAGCTGATGTAGGAGCAGATTTAGTAGGTAAAGTAGAAAAGGATATACCCGAAGATGATCCTCGTAGTCCGGCAGTATTTGCTGATCAAGTTGGTGATAATGTGGGAGATGTAGCTGGTATGGGAGCAGATCTTTATGAATCCTATGTAGGTTCTATTGTAGCAAGTATGGCTTTGGGTGTAGCAGGTGGTTTTGGAGTGCGAGGAGTTATTGTCCCTATGATGATTGCGGCAGGAGGAGTAATAGCATCAATAATAGGAACATTTTTTGTGAGGGCAGAAGAGAAAGCCGAACAAGGAGTTCTTCTTAAAGCTTTACGTAGAGGGATATTTGCTACTGCTTTAATAGTTGCTTTGTTATCTTATTTTATAGTTAAATCAACTTTAGGTGTAAACAACATTGGCGTTTACGGAGCGGTTATTTCAGGATTAGTTGCTGGTATACTTATTGGTTTGTCCACAGAATTTTTTACCTCTGCTAAGTATAAACCTACCCGTTCAGTTGCAGAAAGTTCGTTAACAGGTTCAGCCACAGTGATTATAAATGGTTTAGCGATAGGGATGGTCTCTACAGCTTTACCGGTTATTATAGTAGTTGGTGCAGTATTAGCAAGTTTCTATTTTAGTGGGGGGACAACAAATTTTAATGCTGGCTTATACGGTGTAGGTATTGCAGGAGTGGGGATGCTTTCTACCTTGGGTATTACTTTAGCTACTGATGCTTATGGACCGGTAGCGGATAATGCTGGTGGTAATGCTGAGATGTCCTGTTTAGATGAGAAAGTTAGGCAAAGAACAGATGCTTTAGATGCTTTGGGTAATACTACCGCGGCTACAGGTAAAGGATTTGCTATTGGTTCAGCAGCTTTAACAGCATTGGCTCTTATAGTTGCTTATTTTGATAGAATAATCTCTTTAGGGAAGATATTGGATACCAATTTTATGAACCCTCGATTAATAGGAGGATTATTTGTGGGAGCGATGCTTCCTTTTCTTTTTTGTGCCTTGACGATGAGGGCTGTGGGTAGAGCTGCTGGTAAAGTAGTGATAGAAGTAAGGAGACAATTTAAGGAAATAGAAGGATTAATGGAGGGAAAAGTAAAGGCAGATTATGCTCGTTGCGTAAGTATAGTTACTGCTGTAGCTCAGAAAGAAATGATTCTTCCTACCCTGCTTGCCGTAGTTTCTCCTCTTCTTGGTGGTAT
>JAMWDA010000087.1 GCA_023818995.1 Candidatus Omnitrophota bacterium | reverse complement strand
AATATTATATATGTCAAGAATTATTTTAAGCCCTTGGAACTGATATAGACAAATCGTATCCACTTTTCTCTTCTTCTTTATAACATTCTTTAAATAAGGTTTCAAGTCTTATCGGTGGTAAATTAAGTATACCTTCATCTATTTCTGGAAATCTCTCTCCTAATATCTAAATAGGTGCTTTGTTATCTTGAACATCTATTCTTTCTAATGTAATTAAAGTAAAGTTGATAGGTAGGCATAGATTTAGTCTTTTCATAAGGGTCAGTAGTGATAAATATCTATAAAACCTTTAGGTTGTTTTGCTTTCAGTACTCTATTTTACTTTAGCCTTTACTTCCTTCTACATTGTAGCGCTCTAATAAACGCAAAGCACCCCACCAAGGATATCTTTGCCATATCCTTGATTAAGTGATAATATTGCAGTTAACCTCCTTCCTTTTTTGCTTTGGCTGATATATATTACACAATATCAGCCGAAAGGAGGTCACTTTTTTTATCTATACATTAGTCTATAAGCTTGCTTTAGCTTATTATCTTGCTCCATATCATCTAAGAAGTCTCGGCAATATTCTTTTACTCTTCTAAGAGACCAGAATAAATAATTGTGCGTAGTAACAATATTGGTAGGCTCATAAAAGGGTATATGATTATCTATCCTTGATGAGAGAGCTTTGTTTGTATGGTATGCTAAAAGTTGTTTATTAACGAGCGATTGTCCCTTTGGTGACTCCCTAAAGAATCTATCTACCCTTTTTAAAAAATTAACCTTTAAAAACTTAAACTCTTCTTTACTTAAGAAAATTAAAGTCACAAGGTTGATACCATCTGCCTGTACTATACAGAATTTTCCCCTTGATATTTTAATTCTTGTCTAAAAGGGAAAACCGTGATAACTTTTTATTAGTTATGGAAGTGGAAATTGAAAAAATAGTTTATCCAGGATTAAGTTTAGCAAGGCAAAAAAATAAGGTTATCTTTACTGATGAAGGTCTACCAAAAGAGTTGGTAGAAATTAGAACAATTAAGAAAAAGAAAAATTACATTGAGGCTAAAACTGTAAATATTCTAAAACCATCTCACTATAGAGTTAATCCCCACTGCTCTCACTATAAAGTATGTTCACCCTATCAGTATATAGATTACAATTATCAATTGGAAATAAAAAAGAAACAAATAGAAGAGATAATTTCTCACAACATTAAAGATAAACCACCTACCGTTATGATAAAAGGTTCTAAATGTATCTGGGGATATAGGAATCGCACTCGTCTTCACCTATTGAACAAAAAGGGTAAAACGTATTTTGCTTACCACCTCAGCGGTTACTCCAATAAATTCGTAGAAATAGAAGAGTGTTTTCTTCTTTCACCACAAATAAATTCTCTATTAAATTTGTTGTTTAATTTAATAAATTCTTATCAATTATCATTTATAGAAGAGATAGAGATAAAAGAGAGTTACTCTACTAAAGAGATACTTCTAAATATCTACATCAATGTGCTAACAAATTTAAATGAAGTTATAAAGAGAATTTTAAACCTACGAAAACAATTACCCATGGTTACTAACTGTCTTATAAAAAGTTCTTTGAGCGGTGAATACAAAATTATTTGGGGAAAAAAATTCATTAAGGAAAATATCTTAAATACTACCTACTCAATCGGACCAACATCATTCTTCCAAATAAATATCCCAAGTTTAATAGAAATGATAGAAGATATAAAAAACTTATTAAATTTTAAAGGTAAGGAAACAATAATTGACCTCTACTGTGGGATAGGAACATTTGGATTAGCTATTAGTCCACCCCAAGCTAATCTATTTCTTGTAGAATGTGCTAACGACTATATACCATTTTTAGAAGATAATCTAAGGATTAATCGCAACAGGAAAGGAGAAATTTATAATGAGGATAGCCAAGCTTGGTTAACCAACAATTTAAACCGTAATATAGACCTCCTTATCGTTGACCCCCCAAGATCTGGCTTAGGTAAAAATATGTGTGAAACTATACTTAAATCTTCTCTACCGCTAATTCTCTATATATCTTGTAATCCCTCTACTTTTATAAGAGACATAAGAGAGCTTTCTCTCTCTTATAAACTCAAATATCTTAAAATATACGATTTTTTTCCCCATACTCCTCATATGGAAGTAGTTGGTATTGTAATAAATAAAAAAAATAAAACTCATTTGCTACGGTAAATTTATTACTAAATCTTACTTGAGAGAACTTTCCTTCCAGTATACTTCTAAATATCTTGCTTTTTTTTCTAACCATTTATAATTATTTTTATACCAAGAAACTGTATTTTTTATACCATCGGAAAAAGAAACTTTTGGTAACCAACCTAAGTTTTTTATCTGAGAAGATTCCAAACAATACCTTAAATCATGACCGGGGCGATCATCTACAAATTCTATAAAATCTTGCGATTTACCTAAAAGTTTCAAAATAACTTTTGCTACTTCTATATTGCTCTTAGTTACTCCTGAACCAACGTTGTAAATTTTAGATACCCTACCCTTCTCCATAACACTCTTTATAGCTAAGGCACAATCGGACACATAAAGCCACTCTCTTACATTTGTTCCTCTACCGTACAAAGATATTTTCTTATTATTTAAAACTTTATAAATGCTAAAAGGAATAAACTTTTCAGGATGCTGCCAGGGACCATAAGTATTGGATGGTCTAACTATAACTGCGGGGAATTGATAAGTCCTTATGTAAGATTTAATTAAAATATCACAAGAAGCTTTACTCACCGCATAGGGAGAAGCGGGATTTAAAGGGCTATCCTCGAAAAATTTACCTTTCCATATCTCACCGTAAACCTCGTCGGTAGAAATATGAATAAATTTTCTAATAGAGTATCTACGAGCTAAGTCTAATAATATCGCTGTCCCTAAAACATTGGTTTTTAAGAAAGGTTTAGGTGAAATAATGCTACTATCCACATGAGTTTGTGCGGCAAAATGAACAACTATAGGGGGATTATATTTCTTAAAAATGCTCTCCATCATTTTATAATGACAAATATCTACTTTATAGAAAATAAATTTTTTGGAATAATGAGATAATATAATCTCTAACCTTGCTAAATCTCCTGCATAGGTCAATTTATCTACTACGATAACATTATAACCTCTTTTGACTAATAACCGGCTAAATTCACTTCCTATAA
This sequence comes from Candidatus Omnitrophota bacterium, assembly GCA_023818995.1. Classification (GTDB taxonomy): domain Bacteria; phylum Omnitrophota; class Gorgyraeia; order Duberdicusellales; family 4484-171; genus JAMWBQ01. The sequence continues at coordinate 3,639 of JAMWDA010000087.1, read as the reverse complement.
ACCCTGCCCCTCCTGTAACAAGAACCCATTTATTCTTCATAACAAATTCCTGACAAATTAAAATTCGTAATTCAATACAAACCTTTCTATAGCATTTTCCCAGGTGGGAATATGCACTCCTAAATCTTTGGATAATTTATCATTGGACATAGCAGAAAATAATGGCCTACGAACTGAAAGATTAAAAGAACTCAAAGGCACAGGAATAACTATGTTCTCCCACTCCATCTTGTTGATAAAGTATTTAGCAAATTCGTATCGGGAAGCATAGCCACTATTGGTTAAATGATACAACCCCACTAAACCTTTTTCTAACGCTAATAGGGTAATATTAACTATATCCTCGGTATAGGTAGGCACAGAAACTTCATCAGCACTTATCTTTATAACTCTATTCTCCTTTACCCACTCGAACACTTTAAAAAGAAAATTGTTTTTGCCCTTACCAAACACCCAGCTTACTCTAAAAATCAAGTAATCGTCCAATATCTCTCTAATAATCTCCTCCCCTTTTAGTTTACTATTGCCATACACATTTATAGGGTTAGGTTTATCACTCTCAGTATAAAAATCTTGTTTCTCACCATCAAATACATAATCTGTGCTATAATGAACAAAAAATATACCTTTCTTCTTACATAAAGAAGAAAGGTGTTCTAAAGCTGTGCTATTAACTTTATAAGCGAGTTCTTGCTGAGTTTCTGCTTCCTCAACTCTATTGTAAGAGGCACAGTTAATAATAATATCGGGCTTTAAGTTATCTATCATTGCTTTAACATTTATAAAATTAGTTATATCAAACTCTTCCTCACGAGGAGCAAAAAAATCTATTTTCCGCTCCCCCATTATGGAGATAAAACTATTGGCTAACTGTCCATTGGTTCCTGTAATTAATATTTTTTTGCCTTCCATATCATCTCCTTTCTTTATACGGGTTTATAAATGAAATTGTTCTCAGCATATTTTAATAAAGGTAGATTCTCATCCTTAGGTGAAAGCACAGGCTCTTTTATTGGCCAATCTATGTTTAATATGGGGTCATTCCAAATTATCCCTCTTTCGTATAGAGGGTCATAGTATTCGGTTAAACAGTAAATCACATCTGTCTCATCTGACAAAGTGCAAAATCCATGAGCAAACCCTTCGGGAACATAAATCCCTTCACTATTACTATCTAAATATACTCCCTCCCATTTACCATAAAAGGGAGACCCTTTACGTAAATCAACCACAACATCGTATATCTTACCGGTAACAACCTTAATGAGTTTAGCTTGAGATTTAGGGATAAGCTGGTAATGTAAACCTCTTAATACTGCTTTTTTTGATTTAGAATGATTGAATTGAAGGAAAGGTTTATTTATACCCAAATCTTTAAACAGAGAATAGTTGTAAAATTCAGTTAATAATCCGCGGTGGTCATAAAAAATATCTGAACCTATCAGAATAACATCGGGTATATTCAAACTCCTAAACTTTAGCATAAAATTATCCTTGCGCTATTTGCTTTAAATATTCAAAATAAGCGGTTCCCATACTTTGAGTAAGTTTAAGCAATTGTTCTTTGGTAATGTAACCTAATCTATAAACTATCTCTTCAATACATCCTACTTTTAAACCTTGTCTATCCTCAATAGCCTTAATGAACATAGAAGCCTCTATTAGAGCTTCTGGTGTTCCTATATCTAACCAGGCATATCCTCTACCTAAAAAACTAACTTTCAATTTCCCTCTTTCTAAATAAACTCTATTTATATCGGTAATTTCTAACTCATTGCGTAAAGATGGTTTAACACTTTTAGCAATACTTATAACTTCATTATCGTAGAAGTATAGTCCTGTAACTACCCATTTAGATTTGGGTATTTTGGGCTTTTCCTCTATGGCTACCACCCTACCTTTTTCATCAAATTCTAATACTCCGTATCTATGAGGGTTACTTACGTAGTAAGCAAATATCTGTGCCCCTTCCTTACATTTCATAGCTATATTTAATTGTTCCCCTAAGCCATGACCGTAAAAAATATTATCTCCTAAGATTAAACATACTCTCTCTTTGCTAATGAAATCCTCTCCTATAATAAATGCCTCTCCTATGCCCCCGGGCATCTTCTGCTCTTCATAATAAATACTTATACCCAGCTGTTTACCATCCCCTAACAGACTTTTAAACTGCTTCTTAACTTCTGGTAAAGTGATTAAAAGAATATCTCTTATCCCTGCCAATAATAAAACGGAAAGTGGATAGTAAACTAAAGGTTTATCGTAAACCGGTAACAATTGCTTACAAACAGCTTTTGTAACAGGATATAATCTGGTAGCTTTACCACCTGCCAAAACTATTCCTTTAACTCCCATAGAAACATTTGGTTAATAATTAAATATCTCCTCTACTCTGCCGAAGAACTTCGTAACAAAAGATAGCACAAGCTATAGAGACATTAAAAGTTATATTCGCTCCCTCCATAGGTATATAAACTTTCATATCCAAACATTTCTCCACACCATAACGCACACCCTTGCCTTCAGAACCTAAAACTAAACCCAAAGGGAAAGGAAAAGATACCTTTCTTATATCTTCTGCTTCCCCCCTAATTACTCCTCCCACTACCCAATAGCCAAATTTTTTTATTTCTCTCAATGCTAAGGAAAGATTAGAAACTTTTGCTATAGGGACATAATTTTCTCCTCCCGAAGCTATATGAAGAACTGTTTCATTAACTTCACACGCTTGGAATTTAGGTATAACTATGGCAAATCTTCCTAAGCAAGCAGTAGTTCTAATAATTGCTCCTAAATTTTGGGGATCGTATATTCTGTCTAAAAAAATTATATTCAAATTCTTTTTTTGGAATAACAAATCTTCTAAAGACACATAGCTAAAATCATTTACCTTAGCCAATATACCTTGTGAGTTCAATGAATGTCTTATCCTATTAAACTTATACGATGGTAGTCGTTCGCAAGTAATACCATTTAGTTTTATAAGTTTCTCTATAGATAATTCATCAAAATTATCTCTCAAAATAACTTTCTTTATACTCTGAGGATTATTTTTTAGTCGTTCAAATACAGAATTTTTACCATAGAGAATCATATAGATTACTGAAAATCTTGGTAGGAATTATTAAGTGTAGGGTTGCATAAAAAAATTTGCAACTTAAAAATTAAGGGTAAAATATACTCCCCATATTTTTAGGCGTCGAAATCCATTATTCCGATAAACTAAATTAAAATTAACATTCTACTTATGAAATTTAATATTTAACGTTTTTTTGATTTCTTGCGTTTTCTTTGTGATGGTTTTGTATAATATTGTCTCTCTCTGCATTCTTCTATAATTCCTTCTCTTCTACATTGGAATTTAAATCTTCTCAACGCCTTCTCAAAATCATCGCTCTTCTCTATTCTTACTTCTGCCATCTTTCTCACCTCAGGAGATATTATATCTTATTTATTAAATAATGCAAGCATATACATTTATGAGGTGGACAGGTTTAAGTACATGTATTCACTTTTGTCTTGTTGGTTATACCACTCTTTGAACAAAGTTTCAAGTCTTATTGGTGGTAAATTAAGTCCACCTGTATCTATCTCTATTATCCCTATATCTGTTTCTTCTAAGGTAGTTAAAGTAAA
>JAMWDA010000086.1 GCA_023818995.1 Candidatus Omnitrophota bacterium | reverse complement strand
GCCATCTATAGAATTGAAATCTATACCCTTAGTAGATTTACCAAAACCAATAATAAATCCATTGACTGTCTGGGTGCGTGCATGGGGTAGAGCAATACTATGACCTATACCTGTAGAACCTAAACGTTCCCTTTCTAAAACATCTTTTATAAAACCTTCTAAGTCTAAAATCTTCCCCTTCTTAAATAAATTCTCACTTATTTCTCTTATAGCCTCTTCTTTATTACTTGCCTTTAACTCCATTATACAGTCTTCACTATTTAAATAATTAGAAATATTCATTGTTTCTCCTTTCTTTTAAATTATCTTTTATGAACTTATCTAACTTTATCCAGTTATCTATAATTTTCTTTGACCGTTTGTTCTCTATATTTTGCCTAATATTTTTAAAAGCATTATAAACCATCAAAGAAATTTTGGCAATAAAATCTTTTCCCTCAGAATAACTACCACATTCTACCGCTAGGCAAAGTATATAATCCCCTCTCTCAGAAAAAATAATTCCTCCATCACCAAGAACATTTTTCTCTAAACCTGTTTTATGAGCAACAGTTACATTGTTCGGTAAAAATTTAGGGATACGGTCACTTATCTTTTGTCTTTTTAAATAGTAAAGCATCAGTTGAGAATATTGAGGGTTTAATATTTTACCATAATATATACCTTCGTAAATTAAAATAAGGTCATTTAAAGAAATATAGTTTTCTATACCTTTCCGCCTCGCCGATAAATCCATTATCTTACGGTTAAGAACCGTCTCCCTAAGACCTATCTCTTTAAATATACCATTAATATAATCGCATCCTAAAATATCAATTATTTTATTAGTAGCGGTATTATCACTTTCAGCAATCATAAATTCTATTAGCTGCGCTAAGCTAAACTGCTGAGGTAATTTCAAATTCTTTAATTTACCTGAACCATTAGTTATATCTTTTCTCTCTATAATAAACTTATCGTTAAAATTTAATCTGCCTCTATCTATAGCATAAAAAACTGCTACCATTATAGGAACTTTTATTAGGCTAGCCGCTATTAAAGGTTTTTGGCCATCTTTAGACAAATAGATATAAGGATTGTATAAATCCTTTAATACAAAATAAAATCTACCATCAAAATTCTTGCAAATTTGTGAGAGTTCATTATTTACCCTATTTAAAAAAATATCCGCTTCTTTACGAAGATGGTTGCGAGGATTAATATAAAAAATAAAAGATAACCGGTAGATTAATAAAAATACTAAAGCTATGGATGTGAATAGAATTATCTTCTTAAGAACTGCTTTGTTTCTCATTGGTTTTTGGTAATATTTTATTTTTTAAAATATATAGAAATATTAAACTGTAGTTTAGGATAGTTAAGCTCCTTAGGAAATTGAGGGAAGGGTGCGGAGTTTTTCACACTCCTAAAAGCTATATTCACTAACTCTCTACTACCTTCTGCTCCAGTTAAAAAAATATCCTCAAGCTTACCATTACTCAAGAGGATAAAACTTAAATGGACTTTCCCTCTATCGTTAATATCGTAATAACGATAAGCATTCACTTTTATTCTTTCTCTTATCATACTGTAATAATCCATATAGGCGGGATTCTTATCTAAATCTTTAAGGGAAGGAATCTCTGCTAATACTCTGTTCTTATAGTCTTCATCTCCTAACTTAGAATTATCTATCTGCCTGGTATCTTTATCTATAAATACCTCTTTAACTAAATTGTCTATATACGGTGGGGGTAAGATATCTTCGTCTAAATAATTTTTCACAACTTTTTTCTTTTCCTCTTGTAAGGAAACTTTGTCTTCAAGGATAATTTTTAACTCAGAAGTATCTTGTTTCTTAATAGGCTTAATTTTACCCATAGCTATACTGGGTAAGAAATAAATAATAACCATATGCATAAAAAAAGAAAGAACTAATGAAATATTCCAATAGTTTTTACCCATTATTATCGGGAATAAATTCTCCTATAACGTTTAAGACATAAGCTGTCAAAATAAATTCACTTTTAGTATCTACGTCAATAATAAGTTTATTGTTAATTAATGGTTTTATCTTTCTACCAAAAGTCTGATACATAAACTCATCTTTCTTGCCGTTCTTTATAAAATTTATAAAATAATCTGACCTAAAAAGAATGGTATGCCCATCGTGAATCATAAATTGTTTTAAATCCTGTCTTCTATAACCTTCTTTTTTCTTTAAAGGTAAAATTTCTTCGTTATATTCAAATATCCAACTGGGATTATATTTTCCCACATTCTGCATACTTAGAACAGCATCGTAATCGTTATTTTCTTCTAAGAAATTATACGCTTTTAAAAACTCATCAGGATAACGAGTAGGAACGTTACCATAAAGTAGAGAAATGTATTTAAAATTTTTACCCACGTTAGTATAAGCATCGTAGATTACCTCTTCTATCCTACAAGTATCAGAAGATAATCTATCTTCTCGTTTAATAAAATGTATACCCTTAGATAAACAATAGGTCTCAATCAATTCTGAATCAGAAGAAACCACAGTAAATATGGTAGCATTAATTACCTTCTCTAAATTAAGGGAGTATTCTATAGAGTACTCAAAAACATACTTGCCATTGACAAGTTGGACTACCTTATTGGCTAATCCTTTACTCCCCTTTCTTGCCACTACTAAAGAAAAAATACCCATTATATTATTAATTTACTAAGAGAAATCTTCTCTACTGATTTCTTATACTCTTCCCATTGCCCAATATCTATATAATCATTCTCATTTACAGGATAAGTAACAACTTTACGTTTATTCTTAAGTAAACACATAATTAACTCGTTCATCTCCACGGGTGAACCTTTAGTGATGAATTTTAAAGCTTCCCTATCTATAACGTAAACTCCTGTATTTATAATAAAGGTCTGTTCGGGCTTTTCTACAATTTCAGTAACCTTACCTTTTTTCTTAAATTTTATAATTCCATAGGGAATCTTATAGTGTTGGACGGAAGAAAGTATCGTTAACCAAACATTGTTATCCTTGTGGAATTTAACCACTTTGCCAAAATCAGCTTTAACAATAACATCGCAGTTAGAAACAATAAACACTTTATCTATGATATCTTCCAATAAACTTAATCCTCCCACTGTGCCTAAAAAATCTTTTTCTCTTATATAATGAAGTTTATAATCCCTATTCATTCCTTCAAAATAAGATTGAATAATTTCTGCTTTGTAATTCAAAATTAAGTAAAATTCCTTCGCTCCCCATCTTTTAAATTCATCTATGATTAACTCTATAATTGGTTTATCTCCTATGGGGATAAGTGGTTTGGGAAGAACTTTGGTAAAAGGGTCTAATCTCCCACCCTTACCTCCTGCCATTATTACTACAGGAACATCCAAAGGTAATAAATTCAAAAGAGGAGGTTCTTTCTCAGAAAAAACCTGAGACCATAGAAGGAAATCTACTACTCTCTTACGGCTATCCACTATAGGTAAAAGTTCTAATCTATGTTTAATAAACAATTCTCTTGCTGACTCTATAGAGAAATTATCCTCCTCTATATATTTTGGATTTCTATTATAAACTTCTTCTAAATTATCCTCCAGACTTTTACCTTTAAGAATATAACGACGGATATCGCCATCAGTCAATGTTCCTAAAAGTTTATTCTTCTTATCCACGACCAATAGAACCTTTTTAGCAGTTCTATCCAGCTTCTTTAAAGCTTCCTTTATTGATTCTTTGGGTAAAATAAAAATTTCTTTTTCCATAAAACTAAACTTTTATACGATAAATCTCTCTTTACAAGATAACGCGTAATTTTTTTATTTAATTTTTATAGTAGTTATATAACCGCCTCCTTTCTTCTCAAAAATATCCTAATTACAAATATTTTTCTTTTCATAATTCTATAAATTCATCTTTTTTAAAATCCCTTTTAGCTATTTTACCGATAACCTTATCCCATAACATTGGACTTAATCCTAAAGCAGGACGTTTAACTGCAAGATTATTTTCATTAAATATTTCTCCTTTCTTAATATCTTTAGCAGCAACTATACTCTTACGAACAAACACTCTATTCTTTAACTCTTCCTGAGAAGGCTTTTTTATACCATCACCTAAAGATACCTCTACATTCCTTATTGCTCTAACCATCTCTTTAAATTCCTCCGGCTGTAAAGATGCTTTATGGTCAGGACCTTCCATACTTCTATCTAAAGTAAAGTGTTTCTCAATAACTTCTGCTCCTAAACTTACCGCAGCTAAAGCAATCTCTATACCAAGAGTATGGTCAGAATAGCCAACCTTAACTTTAAATCTTTCCCCAATGGTTACCATAGCCTTCAAATTAACATCTTTAGGTAAAGTTGGATACTGTGTATGACAATGTAATACTGTTATATCATCTTTTAAAGTCCCACATCTAACGAGAATATCCAAAGCATCGCTTATCTCATCAATATCACACATACCTGTAGAAAGGAGAACTTTTTTACATAAATAACCTATCTTTCTAAGATAAGGTAGATTGTTTATTTCTCCCGAAGGTATCTTAAAAGTGTTTACCCCCAAATCTTTAAGGAAATCTATACTCTCTAAATCAAAAGGTGATGAGAGAAACTCAATATTCTTAATTTGACAGTAGTTTTTTAACTCAAAATAATCGGAAAAATCCAATTCGTATCTTTTTAGCATCTCTAACTGTGCCTCATTAATATCTGTATTTTTTCTCTGATAATCTGATTTAGAAGCAATTTTAGTAACAATGTTCTCTGCCTTAAAAGTCTGAAACTTTATTGCATCCGCTCCTATCTCTTTAGCTACATCTATCATCTTCTTGGCTATCTCTATTTTACCGTTATGATTAACTCCTGCTTCAGCTATAATAAAAACTCTATCCATCTCTTTCTATCCTTTTAACAGGATTACCTACGTATATACCTTCTTTATAAATAGAAGATACTACCACTGACCCTGCTCCAATAATGGTTCCTTTAGTTATCTCTATATTGTTAACTACCACACTGTTACTACCTAAAAAAACTCCTTCACCTATTTTTGAACCGCCATTAACGATACTACCTGTAGAAATATGACAGTGGTCGTTTATATCAACATTATGTTCAACAATAGCATTAGTATTTATAATACAATTTCTCCCAACCTTAGCCTCAGAATTTACGAAAGCTTTGTGCATAACGATTGTTCCTTCACCTAAATAAGCACTCTTAGAAACGTAGGCTAAAGGAGAAACAATTACAGGAAACTCAACCTTATATTTTTCCAAAAATTCAAATTTTTCTATTCGCTGATTAGCAGATTTTATCTGACCCAAGGTGATAAAAAAATATCTGTACTCCCCAACTAATTTATCCAAATCTTCATCACATCCAATTATGGGATAACCTAATACTTTTTGGCTAACCTTTTCTTTTACATCAATTATACCAGCGATCTTAAATTTTCCTTCTGCCTCAATAACATCTATACAAGCTTTACAATGTCCTCCTCCTCCTATAAGGATTAAATCTTTCTTCATTTCAATAGTTCTCTTAAATTTTTACAAACGTAAACGATATCTTTAAACGAATTCAAAGTAGAACTTGGTAAACATAGACCTTTCCTGTATATCGTATAAGAATTTTTATATTTATCAGATCTATAGTTGCAGTAAGGAGGAAACTCTACTACAGGCATAAATACTCTTCTTGTAGGTATACCTTTCTTCTCTAATTTTCTCTGCAGGGTAGAAATATCCAAATCTTTTTCTATCAAAATACATGTTAACCAACAAGAACTTCTTGCTTTGGGCAAAGTGTTTTGAAATTTAATCCCTTTTATATTGCTAAGTTCTTCCTTGTAAATAGTATTAAATTTTATCTTCTTCTCTAAAAACTCCTCCAATCTCTCTAACTGCGATAAACCTAAAGCAGCCTCTATATTAGTCATTCTATAGTTAAACCCTATTTCAGGATGATAATAATTATTATTATCTTCCCTTGCTTGATTAACAAGAAATCTAATGCGATCAAGCATCTTATCATCGTTTCCTACTACCATCCCTCCTCCACCGGTAGTAATTATCTTATTACCATTAAAGCTAAAACATCCTAAATCACCCATTGTTCCTGTATATTTACCATTGTAGGTAGCACCTAAGCTCTCCGTAGCATCCTCAATAACCTTAATATTATACTCTTTAGCTATCTTATTTATCGCAGACATATCGCAGGGATTACCGTAAAGATGAACGGGTAATATTGCCTTTGTGTGTTTAGTAATTTTTTTCTCGATTTCAGAGGGTAGGATATTCCATGTATCCATATCTACATCTACAAATACAGGGGTTGCTCCCACATATTTTATAGGATTAACCGTAGCTATGAAAGTAAGTGAAGGAACTATTACCTCATCCCCTTTGCCAATACCTAAAGTATAGAGGGCAATATGTATAGCTGATGTTCCACTCTGAGTAGAAACTGCCTTCTTAATACCTAAATAAGAAGCAAATTTTTTTTCAAACTTAGGAACGTAATCACCAAAAGTAGAAATATAACCACTATCTATTGCTCTACAAAGATATCTCTTCTCTATATTACCTACGTTAGGAGCATCTAAGAAAATATTCCTCTTAGACATTATAGATTTGTGCCTTATATAATTCTAAATTTTGTGGAACACTAAACCACTCTATAGTTTCTTTTAAACCCTCATCTAAACTATAGGTTGGTTTCCAACCTGTTAAACTAAATAACTTCTCGTTACTACCCAATAACCGCTCAACCTCGCTTTTATCCGGTCTTATCCTTATTTTATCTTCAACTATCTTAGCAGAAGGGTTAATTTTTTTAA
>JAMWDA010000085.1 GCA_023818995.1 Candidatus Omnitrophota bacterium | reverse complement strand
GACTTTAAGAGGCAAAAGGATTGTTTATCGTGAATATATTGAGGCGGGAAAGGCACGTGAGGTATCATGGGGAACTACTTTTGGTATTTTCATTAAGTTCGGCATGGGAGCATCACAACAGTTCTATAACCGATATCTTTACTACCTTAACACTTCACCTAATTTTAGTTGGTCACAAAGATTAAGTCATTTCTTTGGTGGCATAGGATTCTTCTTCCGCAAACCTTGGGTTATCTGGGGTAATTTGGGATATGTATTATTTATGTTATTTATGGGTATAAGTGGATTTCAGGCATTTCCTGAGGAGATACTTTATGGTTTATTAGGTATATTTATCTTCTCGCAAGCCATTACTTTTACCGGCTTCTTCCAGTACATTTTAGAACGACCCTTAATTAAAGGTATTTTAGATTTTCTCTGGATGTGGATAAGAAACTTTATGTTCTTTATGGCGCAGGTATTTACCTATGCAGCAGGAGTAAAGAGAGCGATGTTAGGAATTGCTAGTTATGTAGGAACTGGCCGCGGTTTTATGCTTACCCACACAAAACTCTCAGATATAATCAAAAATTATACCAAAACTCATATTATTTGGGGATTCCTAGGGACAGTTATAAGCGTAGCGGGTATATGGATCTGGTGGAATCCAACGCTCTTATTCTCTTTGCCTTTTGTCTTAATGTTTATTTCGGCAATGTTAATTCCATTTATTACTAATAAAGGATTTATTATACCTATAAGGGGAAATTTAGAATCTAAATTAAAACTTTTACTTAGCGATATTAAAGATGGAGGACAGTTAGTAAAACAATCATGGAAAGAATTTCGAAAAAACCTTACTAAATTATGGATAGTAATTCCTAAGAATCCCAAGGGGATAATACTTGGTGTTATCAAAATAATTAACCCCACGAATTTATTTAAGTTTAGATTTATTGAGCGTGACCAATGGGATGATTTCAAGGTATCTATAAAAGCTCTTATTGTTTATAGTCTAAGTTATTTGGTATATTTACTGATAGCTTCCTTACCGCTTCTTATATATTCAACCGTCACAATTCTTACTGGAAGGGGTAAGAAAATGTGGAAAGTAGTAGAAGAAAAGGAAGAAAAAACACAGAGATTAAAAAGGGGAAAAGTTAATGAGATAGACAATAGTGAAATAAGGAGTGGAATTAGTGGTTTCAAAACCTATATTAAAAAATTACTTAATTTAAGAGGCTCACATAGATTAGTAGCTTTCGGTGGTGCAGTAAGAGATTATTTATTAAGAAGAGATAAAAAAGAAGATGAAAGACTTCATCCCGAAGCAGATATAGATTTATTGGTGAGAGTAGATTCTGAAGAGGCAACAGATGAAGAAAAACTTCAAGAATTAATTAGAGAGGCGGTTAAGCAGTTCAGCACCGATAATCCTTCAGATGAGTTGTTAGGGAGTATCGTTGCTTATATTGAAGAGACATATCCAGAGTACAAAAGTTATTTTGAAGGAAAGTCATTGGAGGAAATTAGGGCAGAGATTTTTGGAGAGGGCAAAAAGAAAGACAATGCACGCTCACTTCCCGGTGAATCTATGCCATCCAGAGAAAAAATAGAAGAAGAAATACGAAGACACAACATTAATAACCTTAAAATTATTTCTGCTGATTCTCAAGAAGTAAAGATAGCTATAAAAGTTCTAAGATTGATTGAAGAATCTGAAATGGCAGAGTATTTGGAATATCTTGCTAAAGCAGGTTTTATCCGTGCAGGACCATTTGAGGGATTCTTGGCAAGTGTTTATTCTTACGGAGATAAAGAGTATATTCTCCTTTCCGATTACTATCCTATCTGTAGAGATTCTGTTAATCAAGCCTTAAGTCTTGTCCATGAGATAGGTGCTACTTCTAAATTTAATAAGTCTCATCAAGAAAATGAAGAAAGAGTCAAGAAAATTTATAAGTATAGTTATAAACTTCTGGAACTATTACCCCAATCACCCGTTTTAGTTAGGGATATTTTGGGATTTATTATTCGGACCTCCTCTGATAAGGATATATTGAGAAAATTAATGAGCGAAATAGAACCCTATTTAATATATACGAAATATGAAGTAAGAAAAGAAATAGTTACTGTTGAAGCGAATGCGTGGTACGCTACTTGGGAAGAGGAACGCGAAATTAGAGAGGAGGTAGGAGGGGAAGTTCGTCGGACTGCAAAGGAGTTGAAAGATTTAATTTTATCTTCTCTACTTAGTTTTCGAATAAGAAAGAAAATTGAAGATATAGTTGAAAATATAAAAGATTTTATATATCTAATAATTTCATCGTTATACGAGGCGATTTTAGATAAAATTTTACCACATTCCTCTGCACCTTCCACTTCAATCACACCTTCTTCTAAACAAAGAACTTGGATGATGGGAGATGAGTGGTTTTATGATGATTCTTCTTCTGATTGGTCTTCCGATCTTTCTCAAGACTATGTAGAAACTGTCTGTCAGGCATATGAGCGTAGAGGAAAAGGTGATCCTACATCTGAATTTGTGGATGTTCTAAGGCCAAGACCATCTTATCGTAATCATGCCACTATTTTAAAGATTGATTTGGTAAATAGAAAAGTAAGACACATTACTTGGGAAGAATATCAGGCACACCCTAATAAATACTGGGATGGTTTATCCTATGGTGGTCAAAGTTATGATGATTATAAAAACTGGGGAGCTTGTGGTTATGGTGTATACAGAGATGGTGAAGAAGAAAATATAATGACCAAAATAAGAGAGATGTTGAGAAGATACTCTGCTGAAGTTTCAGATGAATTAAGATTGAGATTTAGTTTTCGGAAACCAAAAGATAAATTACAAATAGTATATAGCATAAAAGTTAAATATACCAAAGAGGAAAGCTTTAAAGAATTCTTAGAAGCAATTAAGTTCTGTCCTCATATTAATTATGATAAAACTACAGGTTTACTTACTGTTACCTTAGGATTGACTGAAGAGGAAGAACAAAAAATCTTTGAGGTTATTGATAGATGCCCAATTCTAACATCTTATAAAGAGAAAATTCAAAATCTTTTTAGTCAAGTAAAAAGATGGAGAGGATTCTTAGAGACAGTCAATGCCTGCCCTCATATTCATTACGATGAAAGAGGAGGTATACTTACTATTACTTTAGGTTTAACAGACGAAGAAATAAATGAAGTTTTAAATAAAATAGAGGATGATAAATATAAGAAGAAAATTTCTGGTTTCTTTAACCAAGTAAAAGCTTGGGATGAATTTTTAAAATTGATTTCAGACTTTATCCACTTTAGCTATGATAAAAACAGCGGTTTATTAACCATTACTTTAGGTGTAACTGAAGGTTTAGCTGAAGAAGAAAGAAAAATCTTTGAACTTTTAGATAAACATCCTTCTTTAGTTCAATATAAAAATAAAATTAAAGCTATCTTTAAGGAAATAAAATCTTGGGATAAATTCGTAGGTGCAGTAAGAGAGTGTCCATATTTGACTTATGATGATAAAACAGGTTTACTTACCATTAAAGGAGAAATAACAAGGCAGGAAAGAGAAAGAATTTTAAGAACTATTCCTAGAAGAAAGAAGGGCTCTGAAATCTATACTAAATTAATCAGTTTATTTGATAAATTGCAAAATGATAAAAAGATATTTAGTTATCAAGAATTACCAATTAGTTTAAGAGAGAAATTAAAGGACCTACCTCAGGATGCAAAGAGAGTTTTATTAAGCAAAAACATTTACATTATAATTTCTGAAGATTTAGGTGATATTCCTATTTTACCTTTTATTTGGTATGAGTCGGCAGAAAGATTCGTAGTTGCCTGTGTAGATGAAAAAAGAATTTATTTACCACTCTCTTTAATTGAGCTTTTAATCAAAACTAAAAATTTAGATTTACTTAACAGAATAATTATACATGAAGAAAAACATCTTAATGGAGAACCCGAAGATATTCAAGAAGCAGAAAGGTTAGCTAATGAAGTATTAAAAGAAATCTTAAAGTATATCTTCTTTAAAGCAAAGGAAAGATACGATGTGAATAAGTTAAATTCTTTAGAAGTGGAATTTGGTGATTCTGAGATTCTTAATGGTAATTTATCAGTGTTGAAAGATAATACCATCTATGTAAAAAGAGAAGTTTTGGAATCACAATATCTCCTCTATTTAGAGATAGAGAAACAAATTCTTCGTTTCTTGTTTAGTCCCAAGAGTCCCAATGAAGAAATAAGTATTGCGCTTAAAGTTTTAGAAAGTTTTCGTAATTTTTCTGAATCTCAACAGCAAGAGATTTTGATAGCTTTAGAGAAAATTAATAAGGGCAAAACTGCTTATTATAAAATGCTTGAAAAAGCAAAATACGAAACTGAGCGGTTCTTAACAAGTGCCGCATATATTAACGGTAAACGTATAGATATCTTAGGGGCAATTGATGAAGAAGGAAGAATTTATATTAATCCTAAACACCAACCTTTGTTTGAAAAAGACCAATTCTATCCATCTATAAGTAGATTAGGCGTAGCGTTAGATTTGGATGATATTTACTATAGTGATAAAACATTAGAAGATTTGCAGGATAAAGTTTTAGCCGTAAGAGATAGACTCCATAGGCACTGGGAAGATATTACTATTGAGCAAGTATTTATGTTCTTAAGATTATTGGTTCAATATCCTGAATTAGAAGTAGAGAGAGAACTTATGGATTGTTTGGTGAAATTCTTTGCTGAACCAGCTTATTTTAAGAATGGATTGAATGCTTTAAAACAAAGAGGTGAAAGAGCGCAAGTCGCTGGAGCTAGACCTGCAGTTCCTGCTGGAACTGGTGCGCCACAACAAGTAGCAGTTACAGGTGGCACAGGTGCTGTGCAACAAAGAGCGGTTGTAGCTGGAACTGGTGCGCCACAACAAGTAGCAGTTGCAGCTGGAACCGGTGCCCCGCAACAAGTCGCAGTTGCCACAGGAACCGGTGCTGCTCAACAGGTAGCTAGACCTGTAGGAGGAGTTGCGATAGAAGGAATATCTTTTGGGGATAAGCAAAGATTAGAAGAGTTAATTTTAAATCTATTCAAATATGCTGAAAATAAGGAAACCGTGATTACTCTGTTAGATAAAAATAATTTCCTTAAAGAAATGGGTATAGATTTAAGGGAATTGGCAAGAAGGCCGATTCCTAAGATTGATGGTAAGACAAATTTTGATAGGGATGATGACGAGTTAGAACTAATTGAATATTTTGTATATACAGGAAGAATAGATATTAAAGGAAAGAGTCGTCATGAACAACGAGAACTTTTATTAGAGTATCTTTTAGGTCGCAAAGACTATAGGGTTCCTTCTGTATTTATAACAGAAGATAAGCAACAGATGGATAATTTTAATGTACAAGATAAAACAGAGGAAATTTTAAGAGAAGTAGGTTTAGATAACGATGCTGAATTTAATAATATGAAGAATGAAATTGTCAGAGTATTTGAATTAGCAAGAGGTTGGTTGAAGGAGAAATATCCTAATATAAGTCTTAACTCTCAAGGAATGCTACATATTCTTTATATAATTGCCAATGTAGTATTAGTTTTTGAGTTTAACCGATATGTAAGATTTGATAAGAAAGCAGAGGAATTAAGAGAACAAAAGCCTAAGACATTTGAAAGAAGAGGTCATTCTTACAATGTTCCTCTGGTTGGAAGAAATCCGCATCCAATGTCAAGAGAGAAAGGATTAAAATTAATTGCTAATTTAATAGAAAAAGGAACTCCTTTCTTCGTTGCTTTTATGGATATAGATGATATGACCAAATATCATCAGGCTTTTGGAAAACACTTAAAACTTGCTGGAAAAGTAAGATTGATTATTGAGGAAGTCATTAGTTATATGAATGAGGTTAGAAAGACAGAGAATGTTAAGATTTATCAGATAAAAGGAACAGAAGATGAATCTTTTATTCTTGTTGAAGGAGTAGATACAGAAGCAAAAGCCCAGGAGATTATTGAAGAAATCCGTGAAAGGGTAGCAGCACAAAGCAGATTTAGATTAGGAGTTGCAGAATTAGAGAATGTTTATGAATTTAACCGAACTGACTTTGAGACTATATCTGTAGTTACCGGCTATGAGATGGTAAAGCCGGCTGAGAGTTACACTATTCTATTTGATATCCTACCAGATAAAACAGCCGAAGAATCTTTAAATCTACTTCTTGAAGGCTGGAATGAATTTCTATTATTAGAGCGGGGGATTTATTTAAGGGCGAAGGTAGTTTCAGCAGTTCCTGCTTTTAGTATAAGTATAGCCGGTGCACTTCATAAAAAAGATGCTCAAGCCCTTCCTGAAAATAAAGATGAACGTATTAAAAAAGCAGAGGAAACATTAAAAGAATTGATTAAAATTATAGATCCAAAATTAGACCGGATGAAGAAGAGAGGTCCACAAAGAGTAACAGAGTTTACTGAGAAATTCCAACCTATAAAGAAAGAGATACAAAGACCATCTATTGCTTCAGAGAAGATACCTGATGAGTTAGCAAAAAGATTTCAAGATGATATTGCTATAATTGTGCTTAAAGGCGGAAGATTGGGAGGATTATATCCTAGACTAAGAAAGATTCTATTAGAGAGATTAGATCAGGATTTTAAGATAAATCTGGGCAGGGTAAAGAGAATTTCAGCTGATGAGGTTCTAAAGGTTTGGGGACATGCCATAAAAGATAGGTTAGAGAGATTAAGAGATGACTTAGAAAAAGAAGAAGATAAAGCCGAAGTAGACAAAGCAATCGGATATGTTGATCTTAATAATGGAGAGCAGTTTGAGAAATGGATAGAAGAGGTAAAAGAGAAAATTAA
>JAMWDA010000084.1 GCA_023818995.1 Candidatus Omnitrophota bacterium | reverse complement strand
TTGGAGGAAATTTAAATTGCCTGGTTCGCTTAACTTTGAAGAAAAGGGAGAAGCTTTGGTAGAAGCTCTTTAAAATATGAAATTTCTATTTTGCTAAAAATATGAAATTTCTATTTTGCTTTTACATTAAATTATAAAATCATTGACTTTTTTATGTTATGTGATATTATTTTAAAAAGTTAAAGGGGAAGGAGGTGCAAGATGAGGAGAGGTTTTACTTTGGTAGAGATTATGATTGTAGTAGCTATTATTGCTCTTTTAGCAGCAATAGCTATACCCAATTTGTTAAGGGCGCGTATTTCTGCTCAAGAATCTGCTGCTGCGGCGGCGATGCATACTCTTTCTGCTGCTGAGCAGAGTTGGCGTGCTAATAATGCTACTTATGGAACACTTGCTGATTTAGGAGGCGCTACCCCACCTTATATTGATTCTACATTAGCCAGCGGGAGTAAGCAGGGATACAATTTTACTCTTACCATACCCGCAGGACAAGAAGCAAATCAATTTTTTGCTACAGCTGTGCATTCTTCCGCTCAGGCACACTCTTTTTATATTGATGAGGATGGTATTCTTTGCCGTTCTAACGCTATTGGTGCGGCTGCTCCTGCTGCTCATTCTGATGGTTGCCCCCCTGGTTACTCAGAGCTACAATAGAAGAGGGTTTTTCTCTTTCCGGACGGTGGGAGCTCTTCCCACCGTTTTTCTTTTTTGTTAAAGTTCATGATTAAAATATTCTTTAATAAAAAAAAAGAAAATTTGCTTAAGGGATTTGCTCTCCCAGAATTAATCCTTTCCCTATTTCTCTTTGTTCTGGTTTTCTCTATTTTTTTAGTTAGTTTAATCGTTTCCTCAGGATTAAATGAGATTAGTCGTAATCTTACCATAGCTTCTTTACATGCTCAGTTAGTAATGGAAGAGATAAGAAACTCTAATTTTCTTACCCTTAAGGATAATATTAATAGTGGACAATGGGATTTTAATGGGGTAGATTTACAAGAGAGAGGTTTAGAGGCTTTAAATAGTGAGTCCATAGATACTGAGGTGGACGGTGATGATTTGCTAAATATTTTAGTTACGGTTAGATGGAAGGATAAGGGGTTAAGGGATAGGAGTTTTGTTCTACAAACTATTATGGTAAATTTATGAAAAAATCATTATCTCTCATAGAATTGATAGTTAGCACAGCAATTATAAGTTTTATTTTTATAGTTATATTTTCTGTTTTTTATATTAGTAATTTAACCTGGAATATGGAGAAAGAGTTAATTAGATTACAGCAAACTGTCCGCATCTCTTTGGAAGGTATGATAAGAGAATTACGTCAAGGTAGAGCTTCTTCTTTAACTATAAGCGATAGTGGTAAAACTATAGATTTTTCTATGCCTTCTATAGCTAATCCCATTAGATATACTCTTATAAATAATCAAATTATTAGACAAGATTCTAATAATAGTAGAGTTATACTCAATAACGTTAATAGCTTAAATTTCTGTTGTGAGCAGGGCAATTTGTGTGATACTAATTGTTCGGATACTTCTATGCTTTGTATTCAGTTAGTCGCCTCTAAACAACTGTATGCTCGCCAATTGTCTTTTTCTCTTAAGGAAAAAGTGAGGTTAAGAAATGAATAAAAAGAGCATTGCTTTTATATTAGTTTTAACGATAATTGGAGTATTAAGCGTGTTAGAGGTAGCGATGATTTCTCAAAGTATTGCTGAGAATCGCGCTGCTCAGCGGTATGCCGAATCGTTACGTGCGTTTTGGTTAGCTGAGGCAGGAATAAATGATGCCCTTTATAGATTGAGAAATAATTTTGATACTACCGAAACAGATATTGGAACGGTTTCTTTATCCCATGGTTGTTATCGGGTAGAGAATATAGATATAGTGGATAGTAGTACTAAGCGTGTTATGGTTAGTGGTTTTGTTTCCCCAGGGGGCATAGAAAGAAGATTAATAGCATTGGTAAAAAAAGTTATCCCTCCTAATTTTTACGATTACGCTATATATTCTGCAGGTGGTATAGATTTTAATGGTAATGCTTACATCGTAAGTAACAATGAGCCATATCCCCATAATAAAGCAGTGATTTATGCTGGTGATTACGATGTTCAACATCCCCAGAATATTATAGGTTCGGTAACTAACGATGAGAGTGTAAGCCCTTTGGCAAGATTTAAATTTGAGGAACTCTTAGCTAAGAGTCAAGTTCAAGGTAACGTTTACGCCTACGTAGGTAATAAGCTTGTGAATACCAAGACTGGTTCAAGCAATTTCCCTGAATCTTTTTGGTATAGTCGTGCCGATGATGGGGTGGATAACGATAACGATGGTAATATTGATGAAAGTGATGAGTGGGTTCCTAATATTGTTTATATAAATGGAGATTTAAAACTTAATGGTAATATTGGAACCATTGGAGGCTTTTTTGTAGTAGTAGGTGATGTGATTAATACACCCGATATTACTCAGGATGCTATAATAAATGGTAATGGACAAATCGATGGAGTTATTTATACACGAGGGATATTTAGGATTAACGGAGGGGGAGGAAATCTAAATATAAATGGAGGAGTATGGACAGGTAACCAAGCAAGATTAAACGGTAATGTATTCGTTACTTACAATAAGCAATATATGAAAGCAATAGAAGAATTAGATATTGAGCCTGAGCCTCAAATTACTTTATGGCAAGATACCCAGACATTTTATTAATATAAATTTCTATAAATAATGAAAAGATTATTTTTTAAGGATAAATTGGATAGGTTTATTAAAGGCGAGGAGAACGAATTCGTATGTTTAGATTTAGGTTCAGCTTATACTAAGGGTTTATATATAAAAGAAGGAACAGTTAAAAGTTTTTTTATAGAAAGAAGCAAAGGCGAAGCGGTTAATGTTGCCATAGATTGGATTAAAAGGGATAAGTTAGTTTATAAACCTCTAAGGATAGCTATTAAGGGACAGGAGACTTTAATCCGTTATATTCCTTTCCCTAAGGTAGAAAAAGAGGTTTTCAAAGAATCCTTGGGATACGAAATTTCCCAATTTATACCTTTTAAAAAAGAAGATATCTATTACGATGCGGATATAGTTGATGATAATTACTCTCCTAAGGAGTCCCTTATAATTTTAGCTTTATGTAAGAAAAATTTAGTGGATAATCTTATCAATAGATTTAATGCCGAAAAGATTAATATCACAAAAATTAATTTGTCTGGTATAGCTATTTTAAACTCATTTTTAATCTATAAAATGCACAATCCTCAGAAGGAAGACACCAAAGAAAATGTAGCATTGGTGGATATTGGGAATAGCTCTACAATTATCAATCTAATAAAAAAAGGTATACCTTGTTTGAGTAGAGAAGTAAAGCCTTCCTCCAAGGATTTTATTCATAAGATAGCAAATTTAAAGAATTGTTCTTACGAGGAAGCAGAAAATTTTATAAGAACAATAGATACAGTTATGTTCAATAAAGATAATGAAATTATAAATGTTATGAAGGAAACAGTTGAGACTATTTGCGATGAGATAAAAAGTTCTTTAGACTATTTTGAGATGAACTGGGGTGAGAGCATAGAAAGAATTTATCTTAGTGGAGGAATAATGAGAGTAAAACTTCTAGAGAGTAGCATTGTAGATTATTTAGGAAAAGATAGTAAAATTTGGTCTCCTCTAAAAGTTATACCATTGAAGAATAAACAGGAGATGGAGAAATTTGAAGAGTTTATCATTGTATTATTGGGTTTAAGCTTATGAAAAAGATAGATATAAATCTTTATCCCTATCAGTTAAAAAAGGAAAATAGATTTACTCAATTCGTTAATAGGTATATATATTTTATATTTTATGGTTTAATTATTTTGTTAGTAATACAGATTGTTCTATTCTTAGTGGTAGTAATTATTTATATTCCTTATAGGGGTTTAGTTAAACAGTGGAACATCTTAAAGCCGGAGGTTAATAACATAGAATCGTTAAAGAGAGAAATTTCCTACTTTAAGAACCAGAAAACACAATATGAGAGTATACTAACTCATAAGATAAAATTTTCTCCTTTACTTGCCGATATCTATGCTTCTTTACCTGATAATCTATGGCTGGAGGAGATTGGTTTTAAAGATAAAGTCGTTTCTCTTTCGGGTTGTGTATTAAGATGGAAGGAAGATTATTTGGTTTCCATAGATAGATTTATAAAGAGTATGGAGAAAGCCCCCTATATTTCTAAAGTTTTTAGACAGGTAGAGCTTAAAACCTCGCGTAAGATAAATTTTTTTGGAGTAGAGGTTATGAGGTTAGATATAGAATTAAGATGAATATGGATAGGAAAAAAATTATTTTAGCTATATTTGTATTTTTTATTTTGGATCTATTAGTGATCTTTCCTTTCCAAATAAAATGTTTTGTTAACCTCTTTCGTGATACAGGCAATTTAAAAAGAAAGATTAGTTTATTCAAACAAGAATTAAATTCTCCTGATTTGTTTAGAGAACAGACCAGCTTAAAACAAGATATAGAGCGTTTGCAAAGTAAGATAATTGTGTTACAGGATATATCCACAGTATTAACTTATATTTCCCGCACAGCAAAAGCAAATAATGTAGAGATTCAAGAGATTTCTGCTGGTTTACCCAAGGAGTTCACTAAAATTGGAGAAAATAGTTTTTACCATGTACCTATAAACATAGAAGCACAAGCGAATTTTCATGACCTTGCTTGGTTTATGAATACAGTAGAGGAAGGAAAATATTTTATAGAGGTGAAAGAATTAAATATCCAAAAAGGTAATCCCTACCATAGAGTAAAGATGAGTTTAATTTTAGTAATGAAGGGTAAATGATATGAGAGTGTTATTTTTATCATTTTTGTTTGTTATGTTAGGCAGTTTATGTAGAGGTGAGCAGTACCAATACCCTTATAACAATTTAAAAGATAGGGACCCTTTAGTTCCTTTAGTGAGTGAGAGCGGACATATACTAATTCAAGAAAAGAAGGAGATAGGAAATTTCATTTTACAAGGTATAATCTATTCACCTCAAAATAGTAAAGCGATAATTAACAACGAGATATTAAGTGAAGGGGATGTTTTGGGAGAATATAGGATAGTAAAAATAGAGCCTAAGAGGGTAGTATTAGAAAAGGAAGATAAGGAGTATATTTTAAACTGGGAGGTAAAATGAGAAAAGAATTAAAATTCCCAAAACAAATATTTGTTAAATTAATTTTAGGATTAATCTTTTATTCTGTTTTATCTGCATCTTTTGCCCAAGAAGGGATTTTAGATGTTTTAAAATTTAAAGATGCGGATATAAGAGTGGTTCTACAGGCTATTGCAGAGAAAGCTACAATTTCTGGTAAAAAAGTAAATATCGTGGTTGGTCCTGATGTTAAGGGTTTGATAACAGTTGACTTTGAGAATGTTTATTGGGAAACAGCTTTGAGATCTATACTTAAAACTCAAGGTTATGGTTACGAGTTAGTGGGAGAAAATATCATTATGGTAACGACATTAGAGAATTTAGCAGAGAATAGGAAAAAGGAAGCAGAAGCAGCTCAACAGGAACCCTTAGAGACGGTGACCTATCAGCTTAAATTTTTGGATGCTAACGATGTTAAAAATTTAATAAGCAATCAATTAACTTCTCGGGGGAAGATAACTGTTTTGGATATAGAGCCACAGATAAGATGGAAAGCACGGGGAGGGGTAGCTTCTGTGGGAGCTAATCAAGGAGGAACTTTTACCCAGGCTACGAAGGAAGAAGGAGCAAAGCCAAGAACGAAAACATTGGTAATTACGGATACCAAGTCCAATCTAAGAAATATTTTAGAGGCAATTGAAAAGATAGATGTTATGCCTAAGCAAGTTTTGATAGAAGCAAGAATTATGGAGGTTAACCGAGACCGATTAAAAGATTTGGGTATAGACTGGGGAACAGGTAATAGTGTAACCTCAGGAAATTTAACTACCCAAGCTGTGGATAAAAGTGGTAAGGGTAATGTAGGAGAGGTGGGAGTAATTGGTTTGACCTCTCAGGAAACACCATCTATTTTTAATCCTAAGACAGGGACATCTTTAAGTGGTGTCTGGCCATACGATACGGGTCTATCTATACTTTACAAAAAACTTACCGGAACAGAATTTCAGATATTGCTCCATGCTTTAGAAGAGGATGTTGATACAAATACTTTATCTTCACCAAGAATTATCACTCTTGATGGGCAAGAGGCATACATTATGGTAGGAGAAAAAAGACCTATAATAAAGTCACAGATAGAGGCAAGTGAGAACAGTGTGGGTATAAGTAAGGAGTTGAACTATTATCAAAATCTTGGTATAGAACTAAACGTTATTCCCTATATATGCAGTGACGATACTATAAGTATGACCATTTATCCTTCGGTTACTTCTTCTTCGGAAAATATCCCTGCTGTCTCCCAAATAGGTACGAGCACAACAACTGATTATTATCCTATAATTCTTGTAAGAGAAACACAAACACAGGTCTTAATGAAGGATGGTGAAACAATTGTTATTGGTGGTCTTCTTAAAGATGTAAAGAACGAAGGCATATATAAGACACCTATCTTAGGGGATATCCCCATTTTCGGTCTTTTATTTAGGCGTAAAACAATTGATTCTGAGAAGATAGATTTAGTGATATTTATTACTGCCAAAATTATAAAATCATCTGAGGAAACATTACCTTTAGATACTAATCTTGATACAAAAGGTTAGTATTTTAAATTATCATTTTTCACGATTTACCATAGATGATTTTTCAGAAGGGAAAATTTTGTTAATAAAAACTTTAATTCAAAATAAAAAGGGTTTTTAGATTATAATTTAGGTTTAGATTTGTTGAATTTAGTGTTTTGCCTTTATAGTAAATTTATGGTACTTTTACTTCGTGTAGGGAGCGGAAGGAAGATCATACCCCTTTTAGTCAAAAAGCTGAGTTTTTTATTGAGTAAAGCATCGAGGTCTACCGCTGGTAATATAAGAGCCTCTTTTGGAATATCCGGCTGTTTTTCTTTAGCTAATTGCCAA
>JAMWDA010000083.1 GCA_023818995.1 Candidatus Omnitrophota bacterium | reverse complement strand
AGTTAATTTAATTTTAGCTATAGCATTAAAAGATGTCCAAAGTGATTTGGTAAAGAAAGCTATAGATGTAATGTATAATGTTATATTTTTAGGATATTCTCGCCAGGATGAGTTTTTAGCAGATTCCTTAGCAGTTAAGTATACAATTAAGGCTGGTTATAATCCTCGTTCGGGGTTAAGTTTAATGGAAAAGTTAAAGAAAGAAAGTGATAGCCAGTATACGTTAGCATTTTTAAGTAGTCATCCTCCTATAGAGGAACGTAAAAAAAATATAGAAGAAAAAATAAAAGAGTACGATAAGGGAGGATAGTTTATGATTGAAAGGTATACTCCTAAAGAGATAGGTAAAGTTTGGAGTGAAGAGGATAAATTTAGGCGGTTCCTTGAGATAGAGATTCTTCTCTGCGAAGCTTTAGAGAAGTATAAGATAATACCCCAAGGTGTAACTGAGAAAATAAGGAGAAGAGCAAAGTTTTCTGTAGAGAGGATAAGAGAGATAGAGAAAGTAACCCATCATGATGTAATTGCCTTCCTTAAGGATCTCTCTTTTAGCATTGGTAAGTATAGTCAGTACTTACACTACGGGCTTACCTCTTCAGACCTTTTAGATACAACTTTGGCTTGGCAAATAAAAGATACACTTGATATACTGTTGAAGGATTTAGATTTACTTATGGAGGAGGTAAAAGATAAGGCTATAAAATATAAAGATAACCTTTGTATTGGCCGCACCCATGGCGTTCATGCGGAAATATACAGCTTTGGATTAAAGTTTCTTTATTTTTACGATGACCTATTAAGAGAAAAAAAATTATTAGAAGATAGTTACAGGATAGTATGTAGAGGGAAAATTTCTGGTGCACTAGGAACTTTTGCCTATCTTTCTCCTCAAATTGAAGAGTATATATGTAAAAAGATAGGGATAAATTTTTCTCCTATCTCTACACAAGTTGTTTCTCGAGAAGGCATAGCCTACTACTTATCTCTATTAGCTTTGCTTGGTTCAACCTTAGAGAGATTTGCTACGGAGATTCGTCATCTTCATCGCACAGAAGGAGAGGAAGCGAAAGAGCAGGTCTAGAAAGGACAGAAAGGCTCAAGTGCTATGCCTCATAAGCAAAACCCAATTATTTCGGAAAGGATATGTGGTTTAGCGAGATTGCTGAGAGGTGATATGTTAGCTAGTTACGAGAATATAAATCTTTGGCATGAACGGGATATTTCTCATTCTTCTTGTGAAAGAGTAATATTACCCGATTCCTCTATAGTTACCGATTATATGCTTATTAAGTTAAAAGAGGTAATTAAAAACTTAAGAGTTAATCCTAACAATATGCTTAGGAATATAGAACTTAACAGGGGTTTAATATATTCTCAACGTTTACTGTTAAAACTTATGGAGAAGGGATTAGAACGGATGAAGGCTTACGATTTAATTCAGGAGATATCTTTAAAGGTAATAAATAATGATTCCAATTTCAAAGATGAAGTTTATAAGAGTAAGGTCATAAAACAGTACGTGGAAGATAAAGAGTTAGAAGAGATATTTAATCCTTACGATTATCTAAAAAATATCGATAGTATCTATAAACGAGTTGGTATAATTTAGTTTGTTATGGGGAAGTTAACCTACAAAGCTTGTGGAGTAGATATAAAGAAAGCAGAAAGATTCATTAAAGGTATAGAAGTGAATAGGGGAATAAGAGTCCCTGCCTTTTCTTCATTGTTTGATTTAGGAAGATTTATGAAAAAGTATGAATCTCCTTACTTGGTAGCTTCTACCGATGGTGTGGGAACAAAGTTAAAAATTGCTCAAGAGGTTGATATTCACAGTACCGTGGGTATAGATTTAGTGGCAATGAACGTTAACGATATAGTTTGTGTGGGAGCTAAACCTCTCTTCTTTTTAGATTATATTGCTTGTGGGAAATTGGATATGGATAAGTTAACACAGGTTATGAAAGGGATTAAGTATGGATTAAAAGAGAGTGATTGTATATTGATTGGAGGAGAAACTGCTCAGATGCCTGCGATGTATGAGGAAAATGAGTACGATTTAGCAGGCTTTTGTGTAGGAATAGTGGATAAAAAAAATATAGTGGATGGTAGAAATATAAAAGAAGGTGATGTATTGATAGGTTTAGCTTCTAATGGCTTACATTCAAATGGTTTTTCTTTAGTAAGAAGAGTTTTTACCCAAAAGGAGATAAAAACTTATGCTAACGAGTTACTAAAACCTACACGTATATACACTCGATATATTCTTGATTTACTCGAAAGTTTTGGCTACGATAAGAAGATAGTTAAAGGTATTGCTCATATTACGGGAGGAGCATTCTATCACAAAGCAACAAAGATACTTCCCAAAGGCTTATGTATGTTGATACGTAAAGATAGTTGGCCTATACCTAAAATTTTTAAGCTAATTCAAGAAAAAGCTTCAATTGATAACAAACATATGTATTCAGTATTTAATATGGGAATTGGAATGATAGTGGTGGTAAGTAAATATAAAGTTAAAGATGTTTTTGATATTTTACATAACAGAGTAGATGTTTACCTTATAGGAGAAATTATAAAGAGTAAGGAGCAGGTAAAGATAGTATGAATGTTTTAGTAATTGGTTCGGGGGGAAGAGAGCACTGTTTGGTATGGAAGATAGCACAGTCCCCTTTAATTAAAAAAATTTACTGCGCTTGTGGAAATGGAGGAACAGCTTACTTAGGGGAAAACGTAGATATTTCTCCTAACAATATTAGGGATTTAGTAAGGTTTGCTCAGGAGAAAAGGATAGATTTAACTGTAGTTGGCCCAGAAGCACCTTTGGTTGGAGGGATAGTAGATAAGTTTGAAGAGAAAGGGTTAAGGATTTTTGGACCTAAAAAAGATTTAGCTATCTTAGAAGGTAGTAAAGTGTTTGCTAAAGAAACAATGCAGAGATTAG
The DNA here is from genome assembly GCA_023818995.1 of Candidatus Omnitrophota bacterium. Classification (GTDB taxonomy): domain Bacteria; phylum Omnitrophota; class Gorgyraeia; order Duberdicusellales; family 4484-171; genus JAMWBQ01. Next base: position 4,146 of record JAMWDA010000083.1, on the reverse strand, counting down.
GTATTCCTACGGCAAATTTTAAAGTGTTCTACAATTTTAATGGAGCAAAGGATTATATCTATAGTAGAGTTTTTCCCCTTGTTATAAAAGCTGATGGTTTAGCGAGTGGTAAAGGTGTGATAGTAGCTAATTCTTTAGAAGAAGCAGAGAAAGCATTAGAACTTATTATGGTAAAAAAAGAATTTGGGCAAGCAGGAGAGAGAGTGGTTATTGAGGATTATTTAAAAGGAGAGGAAGCTTCCATATTAGCTTTTATCGATGGTAAAAATATTTTACCTTTAGTTAGTTCTCAGGACCATAAGCCTGTATTCGATGGTGATAGAGGTCCTAATACGGGAGGCATGGGAGCTTATGCACCGGCACCGATAGTAGGAGAGGATATTTCTAATAAGATAATAGAGAAAATTTTTAAACCTCTAATATTAGGGTTGAATAAAGAGGATAAGTTTTATAAAGGTATCCTCTATGCAGGTTTAATGATAAAGGATAACGAACCATTCGTTTTAGAGTTTAACGTTCGTTTTGGCGACCCAGAAACTCAGGTAATATTACCTAAATTGAAAAACGATTTAGTAGAGGTTATCTTAGCGACTATAGAAGGTAGACTTGACAGGATAAATTTGGATTGGGATGATAGGTTCTGTTTATGTGTTGTTTTAGCTAGTTCAGGTTATCCGGGAAGTTACCAGAAGGGTAAAGAGATAGTAGGATTAGATAAGGTTAGTTTGTTAAATGATATTTTGGTTTTTCATGCCGGCACGGTTAGAGTGGAAGATAAAGTTTCTAAAAAGACGAAGTTCTTAACTAACGGTGGTAGAGTTATAAATGTCGTAGGATTGGCTAAAGATTTAGTAGATGCCCAGAAAAAAGTTTATAACGCTATAGAAAATGTATATTTTGAGAATATCCATTATCGTAAAGATATTGGTGATAAGGCATTGAAATATTTATATACCTAAGATACAAAAGACATCCTATAAAGAGTAAAGATAAATTTTTAGATTTTCAAAGAACAATTGCTCTTTTAAAATTAGGTGCACACAAAGACCCTTTCCGGTCTGTAAGGTTCTCCTGATTTAAGCATGCTAAGGCACAGATGAGCTAATTTCTTGGCAACGCATATCAACGCCTGTTTTTCGGTCTTACCTTGAGATAGTTTTTTATAATAAAGGCTTCGCATTTCAGAATTGTGCCTTAAACAAGCAACAGCGGCTATATAAAATGCCCATCTAAGCATCTTGGGTCCGCGCTTAGAGATTTTATTGTCAGTTCTCGTTTCTCCAGATTCATAGAAAGGATTCTTAAAGCTATTCCTCGAGCATCTTTTGCTCTGCCCGAATATATAGAACTTTCAGCTATATCAATGAGCTGTTGGATTTCATTAGGATTTTTAAGAGCTGTCTTTTCGTATTCAGGAGATACGAATGATAGAATGCTATAGGTCTGTCTTTCATAGTTACGTCGGTCTTTGATAAGTTCATATCTAAGACGAGTAAATTCTCTTAAGGTTTGGATGAGTTCCTCAGGCGCATAGGAAGGGGCGTATTCTTTGGAGCGCAACAAGCCAGCCCAGATAATAGGCATCTATATCATCGGTTTTTGCCTTTTTCCTTAAAGCTTCTCTGAATTTATTGGTCTGGTGGGGATTAAGAATAATCACTTTATAACCTGCTTCAGTAAGAAAAGAATAGAGATTTTCCCACCAGATACCAGTCGTCTCGATGCGGATGAGGAGATTCTCTTTAGAAAGGTTTAGTCCTTTTAGACGTTCAAGCAACTTTTGAAAATTGAGTTTGTCGTTTGGAAGGCTAAAGGCCTTGGTGAATCTTTCGCCTCCGTCATCTAAGATGACAAGCGGAGAGACCGACTTTGAAACATCAATGCCTAAGTAATACATAACTTTATTCCTCCTTTCTGAAATTTTGCTCTTTTAAAAGCTAAAAAGGAAGCAATATTCTTGCTCTATCTAACCCAATATACCCGGGGATATAAATGGTGATTGATATCAACTCAACCCCATAGCATCCTAAATTAATATTCCTAGTTAGATGAGCAAGAAGCAAAAGTCTTTTTCAAATGGTCCTAATAATAAGGCCATAAAGGAGTTAGAGAGCTGTCTTCTTTGCTTGAAAAAGAGCGTTTGACATAAAGATATTTTAACACATTATTAACCAAATTCACCTTAGTATATCTAAGGTGAAGATTATACCAGGAGATATTTATGGAAAAGGCTGTTCTTTTGTCGAAAGATAAGGAGGTAGGTAAAAGAATTTGCGAAGGGGATATAACTATCTATTCCCAAATTGCTTTGGATACAGGTGTATTTAATTCCTGGGAGATAGATACTTTAAAAGAAATTCTTAACGATTATTTGCATAATCCTTTAACCAGTTATTCTATTTTTGAAGAGAAGAACATTGATGTGGTTGAGGGGTTTATTATTTTTGGTCGCACGCCTCTTACTAAGTTTACTTGGGATATTTATTGGTTAGTTGTAGCTAAAGAGTTTCAAAATAAAGGCGTGGGAAAAAATTTGATTAAGCGAGTAGAAAATTTTGTTCTTGAGATTATGCCCAAAGCAGTGTTAAGGATAGAGACATCGGCAGATAATAGATATAGTGCCGCGCGTCACCTCTACTTAAAATGTGGGTTTAAAGAGATAGGAAGGATACCTGATTTCTATGCCGATGCTAACGATTTAATCATTTACTCTAAAGAGATTGATATATGGCAATATAAAGGAGGTAATGCTTAAAAATTTTATATTAGCATGTATACCTTTATTCGTAGCAGTTGATGTAATGGGAATTTTGCCTTTGTTTGTTTCTCTTACTCAAGGAATAAATATTAATCTTCGGCGTAAAATAGTTAAACAGTCAGTAATCACAGCTATATGCGTAACATTAACTTTTGTTTTTATAGGAAAATTAATTTTTAAATTCCTTGGTATTACTATAGAAGATTTTATAATTGCCGGAGGCATAATTCTTTTCTGTATAGCTATAGTTGATATTCTTAATCCAGAAAAGAAAGGTCGTATACCCCCTAAGGAATTAGGAATTGTCCCTTTAGGAACACCGCTTATCGCTGGACCAGCTGTATTGACTACCTCCCTTATTATTTTAGACGCATACGGTATTCTTGCTACTGTGTTAGGAGTAGTAGCTAATGTTCTCTTAGCAGGAATAGTATTTTCTTCTTCAGATGTGATTATAAAAATTTTAGGCGAAGCAGGAACAAGAGCAATTTCCCGCGTTACTACCCTTCTTTTGGCAGCTATTGCGGTTATGATGGTAAGAAAAGGTATTTTTCAATTCATAAGATAGAGATTAGGAGAGGCTCTTATTTTTTATAAACTTCACCTTTATTCTCCGTTGCAAGTTTTTAATAATATAAATATAATATTAATGAACGATAGATTATGTGGGATAAACTTTTTAAATTAAAAGAAACAGGAACAAATATTCATACAGAGATAATCGGAGGAATTACTACGTTTATGACTATGTGTTACATTATTTTTGTACAGCCGACAGTGCTTTCTCGTTTAGGTATGGATTTTGGGGCAGTAATGGTTGCTACTTGTTTGAGTTCAGCGATAGCTACAATTTTAATGGCATTTTTAGCAAATTATCCTATTGCTCTTGCTCCGGCAATGGGACATAATTTCTATTTTGTTTTTGGGGTATGTTTAGCTTTAGGTGTATCTTGGCAAGTGGGTTTAGGGGCAAATTTTATTTCTGGATTAATATTCATTATTTTAACATTTTTTGGTTTTAGAGAGAAACTGATTAATGCCGTCCCAAACTCTTTAAAGAACGCTATCGCTGTAGGAATAGGGATGTTAATAGCTTTTATTGGTTTAGAATGGTCAGGAATTGTAGTAGCTAATCCGGGAACGCTTGTTGGCTTGGGCAATTTAAAAGAACCACCAGTTATTCTTTCAATCTTTGGTATAGTAATTATCTCTACCTTGATGGTAAAGAGAGTAAAAGGTGCAATACTAATTGGTATGGGTATTTCGAGTATATTAGGGTGGTTAATGGGTATGATTGAGTTTAGAGGTTTTGTAAGTATGCCCCCTAAAATAACTCCTACTTTCTTAAAGTTAAATATCATAGGAGCAATGAAGTTAGAATTATTACC
>JAMWDA010000082.1 GCA_023818995.1 Candidatus Omnitrophota bacterium | reverse complement strand
GGTAAGATGGAGGAGCAATCGCAAGACAACTTAGGTGCTCTTAATATTATAGAGGAGACAATGAGTTTAACTCAAGATAAGATAAGCGAAGCCAAAGAAATGACCGAAGAGAAAGGCGTAGAAGAAGGAATTGAGGGAAGAGAGGATTACCATTCTTACCATGATGGAGGACATACGTATCCTCCTCAACACTAAGGATAATAGAAAAATTATTAATAGTATATATTTATTAATAATAAAATTATTTTGAAGGAGGCAAGAAGATGAAGATAAGTTTTAAGATATTTTGGGGATTAGGCATGTTATTTATTTGTTTTTCTGGTTTCTCTCAAAGTTTAGAAAAGGAAGTTCCTCCTTCTTATACGGAGTCTTCTTTTTTAGGTAGATTAAAGTCTTTTTTTAGAGATGGGGAACTTAAATCACTTGTATTGGTTAATGAGGGTTACGATAATAATGTTTGGCTTGATTCTCGTAGAGAAGGTGATGTTTATACTCAGGTTATTTTTAGGCCAAGATTTACTTCTCCTATAAGTGAGAAGATAAGAGGTATATTAGATTATGAATTGATGAGTTTAGTATATATGGATGAGAGTAATGCTAATTTAATCATTAATACCCTTGGTTTTGGTGGGGAGTTTGACATAAACGATGAGCTTAAGTTTTCAAAAAGTTATCATTTTTCTTTAACTGAATATCCTAATAGTGGTAATGATGATTTTTACGATAATTCGTTAGAATTAAAACTTACCCATAAACTTCCCCAAAAGATGTTCCATAGTTTAGGTTATGAGTTTCTCTTCAGAAACTATCAGGAAAGGAAGATTAGACTTTCCCCGATAAATTATAGCGATAAAGAGAGAGAAGATAAGCGTCATAGTGTTGATTACGAAATTGGTAAATACTTTTCTAAAGACTTATTTAAGATAAAATTCCAATATTACAACAATAATTCTAACGATAGTTATTTAAAGTATTACGATTACGATTCTTATAAAATAGGTGTTTCTTTAACCCATATTTTTAACGATAGATTTTTCTCCCATACTTCTTTTTCCCGGCAGTGGCGAGATTTTTCAGGAAGAACTATTTCCACTGACCCAAGCACAAAGGAGTGGGATAGAACTTATTTAGTTATCGTAGGGTTATATTATAAATTTAATAAAGATCTTACCTTAGGGGTTAGTTATACTTATAGAGAGAATTGGTCTAACGAGTCTATAGAAAACTACTCTGGCTCACTTATTGCTTTAAATACAAGTTATAGATTTTAATAGATAATCTGAAGAAAAAAAACACTCTAAAATTAATAACGTGCTTAGTTATTTCTTTTACTATAGGGGGAAGTGCTCTTCTATTTTCATCTTCAAAAACTTACCAATCACTTGAGTTTAAATTTCTTGATTTAAGATTTATTTTAAGAGGTAGTAAGCCTTCCTTTAGCCCTATCTTACATATAGATGTTAACGATGCCAGTGTTAATAAGTTAGGTCGTTGGCCATGGCCAAGAAGTTACCATGCTCAGCTTATAGATATATTAAAGGAGTGCCAAGCAAAAGCTGTTTTAATGGATATACTTTTTACGGAGAGGATGGTAACTAATCCTCAGGAGGATAAGATACTTTCCGATTCTATCTCGCGTGCGGGGACAGTTTATTTACCTTTCTATTTTTTAGAAGAGAAAATTTCTACCTATCCCGATTTAGAGAATATATTAGATAAGGATATAACCGTATCTTTAGAAGATGCTTCTAAGAGATTAAATGTTGATGTTAATTGGCTTAAAAATAGGTTTATCAATGCTAAAAGATACGTAATAGATAAAGCTGTAAAGAGTATCCTAAGAGAAAACTATGATATTTCTCTTGAAGATTTATTTTTTGCTATAGAAGATAGTAAAGGATGGTTTCTATTTCCTGAAGAAGAAGGTTATATAAGGGATACCTTTGATAATCAAAAATCATCAAGGGCTTTTGCTAATAGATTTGCTATAGATTATCCTCATAGATCTATAGATTTCATCCCTAAATTTGAGATGTTATTGCCACCCATTCCTGAATATGTTAGTGGTATAAAGGGGACAGGCTATATTAACGCTCAACCCGACCACGATGGAGTTATGCGTAGAGTCCCTTTATTTATAAAATATGAGGAAGATAAAATTTTCCCCCAATTAGCTATGTCAGTACTATTAGATTTTCTCAATGTTAAAAATATAGAGATAAGTAAAAATTACATTATCTTAAAAGGAGCTTCTCTCAACAATAGAGTAAAAGATATAAAGATACCATTAGATAAAAGTGGTTCAATGATAATAAATTGGGCAGGTAAATGGGAGACTTGTTTTCAGCATATTTCATACTACTTTATCCTTAGCCTTCAGGAGACAAGACAACAGATAAGTATGTATTTAGAGAAATTATCCCAACAAGAAATTAGTGAACAAGATAAAATGACCATTGATTATTTAAGAAATGCTGAACAAAAGCTTAAGGAAAAAATCACAGCGGTAATTAAAGATAAGATATGTTTCGTAGGACTCACTGCCACAGGAACGCAAGATTTAGGTCCTATACCTTTTCAAACCAATTATCCCTTAGTGGGATTAAGTTCTAACCTTATAGATACCATTATCACAGAAAGTTTTATTAGAGAAGCTCATTGGTTATTAAATGTTTTTATCATTTTTATTACTGCCTTAGTTATTGGGTTAACTTCTCTATTCAAGTTATGGAAGAGTTTGTTAATAACAATTTCTTATTATCTTATTTATTTTTTATTAGCTTTCTTCGTTTTTGTTAAGTTTGAATTATGGTTGGATATGGTAGGACCAAGCGGAGTGGTTATTTTTAGTTTTTCTGCTATTACCAGTTTTAGATTTTTTACTGAACAGAGAGAGAAATTCTGGATAAAGAACGTCTTTAGCCATTACCTTTCTCAAGAGGTAATAAACGAATTAATGAATGACCCTTCCAAACTTAAATTAGGAGGAGAAAGGAGAAACATCACAGTTCTCTTTTCCGATGTTAGAGGATTTACTAAATTTTCTGAGTCCCATCAGCCTGAAGAGGTAGTAGCTATGTTGAATGAAATATTGACTGAACAAGTTAAGGTTGTTTTTAAATATAATGGGACGTTGGATAAATTTGTAGGAGATGAATTAATGGCTTTTTTTGGTGCTCCTTCCGATGTGCATATTAATAATCATGCTATAGTAGCTGTTAGGGTGGCTTTAGAGATACAGAGTAGACTTAAACAGTTAAGAGAACGTTGGATAAATGAGAATAAAGAACCTTTGGAGGTAGGTATTGGAATAAACAGTGGAGATATGGTTGTAGGTAATATGGGTTCAGCGGAAAGGATGGATTATACTGTAATCGGTGATAATGTTAATTTAGCGGCAAGATTATGTTCTTCGGCAGGAGGAGGAGAAATAATTATTAGTGAAGCAACTTACCACGAGGTAAAGGACTTAGTTAATGCTGAAAAATTACCGCCTATTATGGTTAAAGGTAAATCTAAACCAATCTCCATATACAGAGTTATTGGTTTAACCTAAAAGAGAGAGAATTGTGCTAATAGATTACACGAATAAATATATACTAAAAGTTCTAAAACCCCTGCCTTCCAAACGATTATTTTGCTAATAAGTTTAAATGAATTTTGTTAACCGCCAAAATTGCTTTCGTATAGACAGAATTGTAAAAATTAGATATAATTTTTACAAAGATTAGGGCAAGGAGGTTAGATGGAAAAGTTTAAGGTTATTTTATTTATTTTTCTTGTTTATCTTATTTTGTTACCGTCAAAAATTATAGGGGGGGAGAGAGGAGTACTTACCTTGAATAAAAGATACGATAACTACACTTTTACAAAGAACTTAAATTATGAAGAAAATATAAGTTTTACTCCAAAGAATTTAAAAGATTTATTCCCTCATCTTAAAGAATTTGGCATAATTTTTGGTTTTGCTCGTGGTGATTTAATTGATAAAGAAGATTACGAAATCATACCAACCATTTTACGGTTAGGATTTGACTTTAAACCCATTTTAGAAAAATTTAATTTTTCTCCTCAAGGATTATCAGAGTTTCTCTTTGAACCATTTATAAATCCCATTACCTCCCCTGATTCTAACCTGGAAGTTGGTTGTTCTTTTTTAGGTAAGTATGCTTTTCCTATATATAGAAAAGTCTTCTTATTTTTTGAAGGAGGCGTAGGGTTAATCTATATAACTCAACATACGAATGAACAATCTACCCAGTTTAATTTTATCCCTCAGATAGGAGGAGGAATAAATTATTTTTTTCAGGATGACTTAGCTTTTAATTTAGGGTATCGTTATCGGCATCTCTCCAATGCTTCCATTAGACAACCTAATAAAGGAATTAACGTGGATATGCTCCTTATTGGTTTATCTTTATTTTTCTAATACCCACCAATTATCTGTGGGAAAATAAGGGAAAATATGGTAAAAAATAAATGTAGAGATTTTTTATAATTTCTAATTCCTATATGGAGGAAGGCAGTTACAAGATATTGGTAGTTGATGATGATGAATGGATATTATCCTATTTAAAGAAAGTTTTGCAAGGCGCCAGTTATGAAGTTATTTTAGCTACTAACGGTAAGCAAGCTTTAAGATTAGCTAAAGAGTTTCTACCTAAGCTGATAATTTTGGATATAAATCTTCCTGATATGCGTGGGGAGGAGATAAAGCGATTACTCTCTCAAGATAATCTTACCTCACAAATACCAATAATTTATCTTACGGGTATTATCTCCCAAGAGGAAGCACAAGTTATTCAACGTTTTACCAAGCAAACGGTATTAGCTAAACCTGTTGTTAGTTCAGAACTGATAAGTGCTATTAATAAGCTTTTAATTTAGGATATTTCCTACCTTTTTATAATTTTACCAGTTTAATAAAATAGTTTCCATATTTAATAAAATTTGTTATAATTTTATACTCCTCGTAGGAGAATTTAACTTTTTGTTTATGGCAATTTACAATTTAATTAGTTTTTTTGGTATATTTGTTTTTATTTTTATCGCCTGGCTTTTTTCTTTTAATAGAAGGAAGATTAACTGGCGAGCAATATTCTGGGGTCTCTCCCTACAGTTTCTATTTGCTCTTTTCGTTTTTCAATTTTCTTTAGGACCAGCCATATTTAAATTTATAAATGAGGTAGTAATTAAAATGCTTTCTTTTGCACGCGATGGTATGTATTTTGTATTTGGTAGATTAGCTTTGCCTCCTAACACTATTGGCCCAAGTGGGGAAGAATCTTTAGGTTTTATTCTTGTTTTTCAATCCTTGCCGGCGGTTATATTTTTCTCTACTCTGATGGCAATACTTTATCAAATGGGAGTGATGCAAAAGGTGGTTAGAGCATTCGCTTTCATTTTTACCAAACTAATGAATATAAGTGGGGCAGAAGCACTTTGCACTTCTAGCAATATCGTAGTAGGTATTGAATCGGTTTTTACTATTCGTCCTTATATTAACGATATGACCGTTTCTGAGTTGTGCACAATACTTACCGCTGGTATGGCTACAGTTGCTTCCACGGTGATGGCTGTTTATGTTAGTTTTCTCTACCAAAAGTTTCCTACTATAGCCGGACACCTTATTTCTGCTTCTATCTTAAGTGCTCCTGCTACTATTGTAATTTCCAAATTAATTTGCCCGGAAGAGAGTATACCTAAAACATTAGGCAAAGTGGTAGAAGTAGATTACGAGAGGTCATCTAATATTATTGAAGCAATAATTAAAAGTGCTAACGAGGGAGTTAAACTTATTGTGGGGATTGTAGCATTACTTTTATCTTTCTTGGGGCTATTGAGCATGATAAATTGGTTTATTATTATTTTAGGAAGAGAATTAGGAAAATTTTTAAATATACCCATGGAGTTGTCTTTAGAGAAAATTTTTTCCTTTATATATTATCCCTTTAGTTTCTTAATGGGTGTTCCCTTAGAAGATATAGGAAAAGTTTCTTTTCTATTAGGGGAAAGAACAATTCTTACCGAACTGGTATCCTATCAACATTTGGCAAAGTTCATTAACGAGGGGATTATAACTAACCAACGTTCTATTGTAATTGTTAGTTATGCGCTATGTGGTTTTGCGCATATTGCCTCTTTAGCTATATTCGTAGGAGGTATTTCTGCTCTCGCACCTAAGAGAATTAAGGATTTGACAAAAGTAGGCTTTAGGGCATTAATAGGAGCAACTTTAGCTTGTTTGATGACAGCAGCTATTGCAGGAATTTTTGCTACAGCTTCCTCCGCAATTATGAAATTTTAGACAATATATAATAAAATTTTTATGAATGCAAAGATACTCTCTCTAATTGTATTTTTAGCAGTTTATATCTTGTTTGTGTTTTTTCCTAACCGAAGAAGTTTGCTCTCTCTTTTTGGGGGAGGTTTTTTAATTTTGTTAAGAGCTATTTCTTTTAAAGAAGCGTTCTTTTCTATAAATTGGAATGTTATGGGAATATTTTTAGGAACACTCGTTATTGCTGATTTATTTATGGAGAGTGGTATGCCCGCTTACTTAGCAAGCAAGGTTGTAAATTACTACCAAGATACAACCTTAGCAATAATTTCTCTTTGTGTATTATCAGGTTTTATTTCTGCTTTTGTAGAAAATGTCGCCACTTTACTTATTATGGCTCCCATCGCTTTATCTTTAGCAAAAAAAATGGATATCAATCCTACTAATATATTAATTGCTATAGCTATTTCTTCTAATCTACAGGGGTGTGCTACTTTAATCGGTGACCCACCGAGTATGCTTTTAGGAGGGTTTGCTAAGATGAGTTTTTGGGATTTCTTTTTTTATAGAAATAGACCGAGTATATTTTTTGCGGTAGAATTAGGGGCGCTATTTTCTATTATTGTTTTAGGATATATCTTTAGAAGGTATTCTAAAAAAACTAACTATGTAGAGATAGAAAGAATTAAATCTAAAATTCCCACCCTGATACTATTACTTTTGATTTTAAGTTTAGCCATACTTTCTTTTTTTGATAGAGATTTTCGCTATTCCGCTGGTTTAACTTGTATAGTATTTGCTCTTTTGGGATTACTATGGGATA
>JAMWDA010000081.1 GCA_023818995.1 Candidatus Omnitrophota bacterium | reverse complement strand
AGATAATTTACTGCCATTGCCATAGCTAAATAAGTTTTACCTGTTCCCGCAGGACCAATAGAAAAAGTTATATCGTATTTTTCTATAGAACTAATATACTTTTTTTGTCCTTCGGTCATAGGAACAACGAACTTCCTCTTAGAATTTACCTTTATCTTCATAAACATATCTGAAGATGTAACTTCTTGAGAAATGCTTTTAGAATACTGAGATAATTCTTCTCCACTAAATACAAGACCTTCTTTAGAAAGTTTGATAAGCCTATGTAAGAAAGATACTGCCCTTTCTAAATTGTTAGCTTCTCCTTTAACCAAAATACCCTGTTCTCTTAAACCTAAAGTAACGCCAAATTCCTTCTCTATAAACTTCTTTTTCTTATCGCCACTGCCAAAAATTTCTCTTATTAACCCGCTATCAGAAACCTCTATTATTTTCTCCATCTCTTAAAATTTATAGATTGGGAATTTTTATCTTTTGTCCGGGATAAACTTTATCAGGACCCTTTAAAACATCTTTATTCTCTTCGTAAAGTAACTGCCACTTCTTTGTTGTTCCATAAAATTTAGAAGATATCTTTTGCAGAGTATCTCCTTCTTCAACCGTATAGTAAGTGTAATCCTTTTTAGGTGCCTCTAAATTAATATTACTATCCTGAAGTTCTTTTACAGAGATCTCTTCTTCTATCATGGGAGAATATACAGGTCTTTCCTCGGGGATTTCTAATCCTTCCTCTTTAGTAGGTTTACTTGTATCTACCTCTTTAGGTTTATGCGAGCCCATTTCTACCTCTACAACTCTTATCGTCCTTGTGTTTTTCAATTTTGGTTTCTCGGGAGCACTCTCTCCTACAACGTAACCTTGATTACCTTCCATAGCTATATCCTTTCTTGGCTTCTCTGTATTATAAATTCTTATCAAACAACCTGAAAGAAATATCAATCCTAAGATAATTAAAAACCTTCTCATTATTTCCCCCTTTCTTATCTATTTTCCTCTTCCACTACCTTTATAGATAACTCATTAAGTTGTCTTGTCTCTACACTAGAAGGAGCAGAGGTCAACGGACATATGCCTTTTTGTGTCTTGGGAAAAGCTATCACCTCTCTTATACTCTCCGAACGAGTAATAATAGTATATAATCTATCTAACCCAAAAGCAATCCCTCCATGTGGTGGAACACCATATCTAAAAGCTCTTAAAAGAAAACCAAACTTCTCTTCTGCTTCCGCCTCAGATATACCTAAAATAGAAAAAACTTTCTTCTGTAAATAAGGAGAGTGTATCCTTATAGAGCCACCAGCAACCTCTTCACCGTTTAAAATAAGGTCGTAAGCACGTGCTCTCATATTTTTAAAAAGATTATCTTTATCTTGCTCAATCTGTCCATCACCTATTTTTTCTAAAAGATTTATATCTTCCTCCTTAGGAGAGGTAAAAGGGTGATGACAAGCCTGCCATCTCTTCTCCTCTTCGTTATACTCAAACATAGGAAAATTTACTACCCATATAAACCTATAATCGCCTTCCCCTACATTGGGCTTATCCGTTCCATATTTACCTAATGCCTCTTGATAATCCAAACGTAAAAATGGCTTAACAATATTTATACCCAAAACTTTGCTAAACACATAATCAATCATATCCTCTACCAAAAAGATAATATCTTCCTCATCTACAAAAGACATCTCTATATCAAGCTGGGTAAATTCTGGTTGACGGTCCTTTCTTAAATCCTCATCTCTAAAACATCGCACTATCTGAAAGTATCTTTCTATACCTGAAGCCATAAGTATCTGTTTAAAAAGTTGTGGTGATTGAGGTAAAGCGTAAAACTTAGGAGGATTAAGTCGACAAGGAACTAAAAAATCTCTTGCTCCTTCAGGAGTAGATTTGGTAAGAAAAGGTGTCTCTATCTCTAAAAAACCTTTATTATTCAAAAACTCACGAAAGAAATAATTACACTTATGCCTTATTAACAATTTTTCTAACATAACTCTTCTCCGTAAATCCAAATAACGATGAAAAAGTCTAACCTCCTCTCCCACTTCTATATTATCCTCAACAAGAAAAGGTAGTTCCTCGCAAGAACTCAAAATCTCTAACTCTTTACCAAATAGCTCTATATTACCTGTAGATATATTAGGGTTTTCTGTACCTTTTGGTCTTAAGGTTACTTCTCCTTTAACCTTCACCACATACTCGTTATGCAACTGCTTAGCTAAATTATACGTATCCTTATAAGGTTTAGGAGTAAAGACAACTTGAATTTTACCCCATCGGTCTCTAATATCTATAAATATCAATTTCCCATGGTTCCTACGACTATCCACCCAGCCACAAACTTCTACTTCTTTACCTACCAAACTTTCATTTAACTCTATAGAGGTGTGTGTTCTTAACATCTTTTCTCCTTTTAATTATGCTTAGTAAATCTTCCTTTCTTACTTTCTCCTGCAAAGACTTTTCCATATCCCTCACCAAAATACACCCTTCTTTAAACTCCTCATCTCCCAAAATAACAACTATGGAAACACCCAGTTTATTGGCGTATTTAAGTTGCGCTTTCAAAGTTTTATCTTTGTAGTCAATCTCAGCCGGTATATTGTTCTCTCTCAATAATCTCGTTATTCTATAAGCCTCTTTATACATCTCTAAAGAGGAACTAGCTACAAATACTTTTAAGCGATTAATCTGTGTAGGTGTATCTAATAAAAGTAATATCCTCTCTAAACCTAAAGCAAAACCTACTGCACCTACTCTATCCCCCCCTAAATTACTAATTAGTTCGTTATATCTCCCACCCGCTCCTAACGCATCCTGCGAACCAAGTAAAGAGGTAGTTATCTCAAAAACAGTATTCGTATAGTAATCTAAACCTCTAACCAATAGAGGCTCATATTTGTAAGAAATGGCAAACTCATCTAATAAATTTAACACACCAGAAAAATGTTCATTACAATCATAACATAAATAATTATTTCTATCTAAATTTAACGAACGAATTATAACCCTACAACCTTCATTTTTACAATCTAATATACGTAAAGGATTATAGTTAAATCTTCTCTGACAATCAGGACAAAAATTATTTTTATAAACAGCTAATTTATCCTTAATTAACTGAGCTAAACGATTCTTATCTTTTATACAACCTAAGCTATTCAATTTCAAAGAAAAATCTTTTATCCCTATCTCTTTAACTATCTTCACGGCTAACTCTATGATTTCCGCGTCTAAATAGAAACTGTTGGAACCAATTGCCTCAGCACCAATGTGGTTAAATTCTCTTAGTCTACCTTTCTGTGGTCTTTCTCCTCTGAACATTGCTCCCAAGTAATAAAATTTATGAAAATCACGTAATTTTGAGAGATTATTTTCTATATAAAAACGTGCTACCTGTGCTGTTCCTTCTGGTCTAAGCACTATACCTTTAGATTCTATTTTAAACATCTGTTTCTCCACAATATCGGTTATCGCTCCTACACTCTTTTGAAATAAACCCTCCTCCTCTAAATGCGGTAAAATAATTGGCTCGTAACCAAAATTTTGAAAAATAGCTTTGGCTTTCTCTATTATCTTTTCAATAACAAATGACTTAGGAGGATAAAAATCCGTTGTTCCCCTTATGCTATGGAAAAATTTTTTCATCTTAAAATTAAGAATGAGGGGTATAGATTTGCATATAGAGAGAATTAGAGGTGATTCACTTTATCTCTTCCTTCATTTCTAAACCGGGCTTAAAAACCACTATGTTCTTCTCCGGCAGAGGAATAGTTTCTCCTGTCTTTATATTACGCCCTACTTTAGGACCTCTCTTTTTTACTTTAAAAACCCCAAAATTTCTTATCTCCACCCTCTTACCATCTTTTAGAAATTCAAAAATAGTATTAAATACTTCCTGAAGTACCTCTTTGACTATAGCTTGTTTTATCCCTGTTCTTTCCTTTATCTTAACTACGATATCCCTCTTGGTCATCACCAAAATTTATACCATTGCTAAATTAAAGTGTCAAGAGAAAGTTTCCCTCCCCTATAGCCTCACTAATTTCTGTAAGCAAAGATTCATTTATACTAATTTGGAAATCTTCTGAGGTCTTAATCTTCAAACCTTTAACCTTACCATTGTTCAAAACAAAATAAACTGGGACGTTCCCTTTATTTTTAAGAAAAATTTCCTTAATCCTTTTCAAATCTATCTTGCCATTAACTTTTATTTCCAAACCTCTAACTTTGGAGAAAATACTCTCGGCAAGGAAAATATCGTTAGCAATAAAATTTATACCTGTATCCTTAAACTGGGGAACCCCTTTTACCAATACCACTTTTGTCTCCCCAATATAAGGATAAACTGTCTCATAAACCTTAGGGAAAACTACTACCTCTATTGAACCCCTCTCGTCCTCCAATTTAACAAAAGCCATACGTTCATTCTTACGTGTAGTAATCAATTTTATTTCAGAGATCACTCCCATAATTAAACTCTCCTTAATTATCTTATTCTCATAGATACTACTTATAGTTTTAACAGCTAAATAATCTCTGAGTTTATCGTATAAATGTAAAGGGTGTGAACTCACGTATATTCCTAAAAGGCTCTTTTCAAAATTTAAAAGTTGAACTATTGGCCACTCTTCTATATCAGGAATATCTTCCTTAGAAGAGGTCTTGAAAAAACAAAGTTGTTGGCTATCTACTACTTTTTTATAGTTTCTATCAAGAATTTTATCTAATAGAACCATCATTTGTGATCGTTTAAGACCGAAACTATCCATTGCTCCTGATTTAATGAGACTCTCACTTACTTTTCTATTTACTGTCTTTAGGTCTACTCTTTCATAAAAGTCAAAAAAACTATCAAATTTCTTTTGTTTACGCACATTTATAATATTTTCTAAAGCTGATTCTCCTACATTTTTTATTGCCAAAAGACCAAATCTTATATTACCATCCTTAGTAACAGTAAAATGTGCGAAACTCTCATTAATATCAGGAGGCAAAACCTTTATCCCTCTACGCCCAGCTTCGTTAACATACTCTACGATTTTATCAGTATTATTCCTCTCACTGGTAAGCAATGCTGCCATAAACTCTACTTTAAAATTAGCCTTTAGATAAGCTGTGCGATAAGAAATAATCGCATACGCAGTAGAATGTGATTTATTAAAACCATAACCAGAAAAATAATCAATAAGGTCAAAGATGACGTTAGCTATGTTAACAGGAATTTTATTCTTTTTACAACCTTCTATAAAAAGATTCTTCTGCTCTTCCATTATCTCGGGTATCTTTTTACCAATAGCTTTACGTAAAAGATCCGATTGAGCGAGGCTAAATCCAGCTAATTCCGAAGCTATCTGCATAGTTTGCTCTTGATATAAGATAATCCCATAAGTTTCTTTAAGTATTGGTTCCAACTTAGGGTGTATATAAGAGATTGGCTTTTTACCCTGTTTCCTTTCAATATAATCATCCACCATACCACTACCTAAAGGTCCTGGTCTATACAAAGCTAAAATTGCTATCAAATCCTCGAACTTTCTTGGAGCTATTCTCTTTAACAACTCACGCATACCACGGCTTTCTAACTGGAACACTCCGATAGTTTCACCCTTACATAACAAATCGTAAGTATTATGATCATCCAAAGATACGCTATTAATATCTATATCTATATTACGCGTGCGTTTTATTATCTCCAAAGTACTATTAATAACCGTTAAAGTCTTCAGACCTAAGAAATCCATCTTCAATAAACCTATCTTCTCTAAAGAATCCATCTCAAATCCAGTGATAATTTCATCGTTACTACCTTTTATCAACGGTATTCTTTCTATAAGAGGAATATCAGAGATAACTACTCCCGCAGCATGGGTGGAAGAATGACGAGAAAGACCCTCTAATTGCATAGCTACATCTATCAACTTTTTTACTGTAGGATCATTGTTATAAGCATCGTTAAGTTCTGGACTAACCTTCAAAGCCTCATTTAAATTGATAGAATGTCCTACACCAGAAGGTATCATCTTAGCTATTCTATCCACTTCCGCATAGCTTAAACCCATCACTCTCCCTACATCTCTTACCACTGCTCTGGCTAACATCGTCCCAAAAGTGATTATTTGCGCTACATTATCTTTACCGTATTTTTTAATTACATAATCAAGAATATAACCCCTCTTCTCATAACAAAAATCAAGGTCTATATCAGGCATACTCACTCTTTCAGGATTGATAAACCTTTCAAATAAAAGTTGGTATTTCAAAGGGTCAATATCGGTGATACCTAAAATATAGCTTACTATGCTACCTGCTACCGAACCTCTACCTGGTCCTGTTGGTATCCTATTTTTCTTAGCAAACTCCACTAAATCCCAAATAATAAGGAAATAACTAGAGAAACCAACTTTTTCTATCATTTCGTAAACTTCTTTAGTGGGATTGGGATAACGTTTCCTTAAATTCTCCTCGCATAATTTTCTTAAATACTCGTAGTCGTTTTTTTCTCCTAAAGGTAAAGGGAAATGGGGAATGTAAACTTTAGAGAAATCAAGGATAAGATTACACTTCTGCATAATTTCTAATGAATTTTTTAATGCTAAAGGTATATCTTTAAAAATATCTTTCATCTCTAAAGGAGAACGAAAATGAAAAGTATCACTCCCAAATTTTAAACGTTTAGGATCATCTAAAGTGGTCTGAGTTTGAATACACAATAACACCTCATGAGCAAAAGCCTCATCCCTATCGATATAGTGAACATCGTTACTAGCTACTATTGGTATATCTAAATCCTTAGATAACTTCAAAAGACAACTATTAACTATTTTTTGTTCTTCTAAACCATTATCCATAATTTCTAAATAAAAATTTCCTTTACCAAAAATATTAATGTAATCATCAGCACATCGGTAAGCTCCTTTTATATTATCCTTCAAAATATTGATAGCAATTTCTCCATTAAGACATGCGCTTAATCCTATTAGCCCTTTATTATAAAGAGATAGCAACTCTTTATCTATTCTCGGCTTATAATAGAACCCCTCTAAATAACCAAAGCTTGTAAGCTTAAGTAAATTCCTATACCCCTCCTCATCTTTTGCTAAGAGTATAAGGTGATA
>JAMWDA010000001.1:13828-32245 GCA_023818995.1 Candidatus Omnitrophota bacterium | reverse complement strand
TATAATGAAGTATTGGGGTTCTTGGCAAATAACGATTTAGATGACCTCTGTGTATCTCGTCCGAAGAAAAGGGTAGGTTGGGGTATAGATTTTCCTATAGATGATAATTTCGTAGTTTACGTTTGGTTTGATGCACTGCTTAACTATATAAGTGGTATAGGATTTAATCAAGATAAAGATAAATTCAATAAATGGTGGCCGACAGATATTCACCTTATCGGTAAGGATATTTTAAGACAACACGCTATCTTCTGGCCAATAATGTTAAAGGCGTTGAATTTACAGCCACCAGCAATGATTTTTGCTAATGGTTGGTGGAAGGTTGGCGAAGAGAAGATGTCTAAGTCAAGAGGGAACATCGTTAACCCCGAGGAACTAATAAAGACTATAGGCACAGATGGCTTGCGCTATTTTCTTTTACGGGAGATCCCTTTAGGTATGGATGGTAATTTTTCCTGGTCAGCTATTAAGAATCGTTTTAACAGCGATTTAGCTAACGATTTAGGTAATTTAGTGTATCGCACTCTCTCTATGGTGGAGAAATATTTTGAACGTGTTATAGTCGGTAATTTTGAAAGGATGCCTGATAGTTTTAAAGAATGTTTAGATAATCTACAGAAAAAATATATCCCCTATATGGAGAATTTAGATTTTCCTTCTGTTTTAGAAGAGATATGGCAATTAGTTAATACGATGAATAAGTTCATAGAAGATACAAAACCCTGGCTTCTTTGGAAAGAAAATAAAGTAGAAGATTTGAGATGGTTTTTATTCTCTCTGTTAGAAGGTATAAGGATAGTGAGTATCTACATTTATCCTTTTATGCCTCAGACTTCTATTGAGATTATGAACCAGTTAGGAAGAGATGATAGAGAGATTAATCTTAAAAAAGCAATATGGCAGAGGGATAGTTTCAAGATAACTAAAGGGAAACCACTTTTTTCTCGCATAGATGCTGATTGATACACATTGTCATATAAATTCTTTAGATAATTACACCAGAAATTATCTCTTTGAAAGAGTAAATAAAAATTATCTATTTATAGATATAAGCATAGATTATAAAAGTGCGCTATCTTCTTTTTCTCTTTCCCAGCAGTTTTCTTTTATATACTCATCTTTGGGTTTCCATCCTTTGACAGAAGAGCCTTTTTCTTTATCTATATTAGATAATTACAAAAATTTAATTGTAAAAAGCAAAAAAGTTATTGCCATAGGTGAAGTTGGTTTAGATTATAAGGCTAAAACATCTTTAGATTATCAGATAAATATTCTTAAGAATTTTATCCTTTTAGCAAAAGAGTACTCTTTACCTTTAATAATTCATAATCGCTGGGATGGTTATAACATATTCAAGGTTTTAGATGATTACTATTCTAACTATGAGAGCATAATTTTTCATTGTTTTTCTCAGGATAAGGAGTTCTTAGAAAAAGTGGTAAGTAAAAAGGGAACGATATCTTTTTCCTTAAATGTTTTACGTCGTAAAAAGAAGTTAGACGAGGTGTTAATTACTGTGCCTTGTGATAATCTTCTTCTTGAAACGGATTCACCTTATATGAAGATAGATAACCATTATTCAACTCCTTTAGATATAGAGAAAGTATACAGTTACACGGCAGAAGTCAAAAATCTATCAATAGATGATTTATGCAATATTATAGTTAAAAATGTCAAAAGAATTTTCAGGATAGATATTTTATAGAATAATATAAGGGGGTAATGTATATGGATAAAAAATATTCTTTGCCACTTTCTTAACCATATTTTTAGCTGAACTGGGTGATAAGACACAGTTAGCAAATTTTTGTTTATCGGCTAAATCCAAGTGTTGGTTATCAGTTTTTTTAGCATCGGTGTTAGCTTTTAGTATAGTAACTTTAGTTACCGTTTTTTTAGGTAACATAGTTAGTAAATTCCTTCCTCAACAATACATCAAGTATGGTGCGGGATTTCTTTTTATAGGAGTAGGCATTTTGATTTTTCTTGGCAAAATATAAGAATTTTCAAATAAATCTTTTTTTAAATTCTAATTCTGGTATACTTAATATATATTGATGGTAGAGAAAAAAAAGAAGGGAATAATATTTATGGAGGAAGCAATTAAATTAGCTCTTAGGGCTTACGAAGAAGATGAAATCCCTGTAGGTGCAGTTGTAACTTATGAGGATAGAGTAATTGCCAAAGGTTATAATCAAGTAGAGAAGTTAAATGACCCTACTGCTCATGCGGAAATGATTGCTATTACAGCAGCTTGCGAGTATCTTAAGACAAAGTGGTTATATAATTGCACAATTTATGTTACTTTAGAGCCTTGTATTATGTGTGCAGGAGCATTGATACTCTCTCGTATAGATAATATAGTTTTTGGGACATCGGATCCTAAGAGTGGAGCTTTTGGTTCAAAATTAGATATTAATTCTTTAAAATTGAATCATAGGATAAAGGTAAGTAAAGGTATATTAGAAGATAACTGTTCTCATATTCTAAAGGAATTCTTTAAAAATAAACGGCAATAATTGGAGAGGTGGCCGAGTGGTTTAAGGCAACCGCCTGCTAAGCGGTTGTACTTCTTTAAAGGGGGTACCCAGGGTTCAAATCCCTGCCTCTCCGCCAATTTTTTAAATGAGCCCTTCCGATAAGTAAGGGGAAAAGTACCGGCACTAATTATAGAGGCTAACCCAAGAATGATAAAAAGGAACTAAAATTGGGGAAAAAGAAAAATTACTTATTAGAGAAAGTCGTTGAAGTTGTATCACGTAATAATAAAGGGAAAGTTCTCGACCTTGGCTGTGGGGATGGCAGAACGGGAAAAAGGCTTCTTGATTTGGGATTTTCTGTGGAAGCCTGTGATATGGATAAAGAGAGGTTTAAATTCCACGGAGAAATTCCTTTTATGACAGTAAATTTAAATAGACCATTGCCGTATAAGGATAATTCATTTGATTATGTGATCTTTATGGAAGTTATAGAACACATCTATAATCCTAGTTTTGTGATTTCTGAGATACGTAGAGTTCTTCGTCGAGGGGGACGATTGGTATTATCAACACCGAACATATTAAATATTGGATCAAGATTGCGTTTTTTTATCGAAGGCTCTTTTGATTTCTTTCGCGAACCAACTTTAGATTTCTCTAAATGTTTTCCATCAGCGATTCAAAACATACATGTAATTCCTTGGAGGTATCAAGAATTGGAGTATTTACTTTTTCAAAACAACTTATCGGTAGTTAACTTTTTTACCGATAAAAGAAAAACAAATTTTTATTTTTTGTTATTGCCAATTATGTATTTTCAGGCTAAAGCAAAAGAAAAACGAGCCAAACGAAGAGGCAGCGTTGATTTTAGAAGAATTAATAGTGTTCTTCTTTCCAAAGATATGTTGCGGGGGCGCCATTTAATTCTTGAAGCTATTGCTAAATAATGGAATCATAGGGGGGTCTGAACTTGTTGGTTTTTTCGGTTTTGTATACTTATTAAATATGTGTTCCTCTATGACGATAAACCAACGATACAGCGTTTGCGGTGAATTTTTATAAGCAGGGGTGTTTCAAGAAATTGTAGGGGGGCGACTACATTAAACCTACAACCCGCCACTTTTTCGCAAAGAGAAGCAAAAAGGGTTATATCTCAACATTCAACAAAATACAGTAACAGGGAAGGAGTAGAAAGGAACATTTCTATACACTCCTTACAAAATTCATACACACCCCTACTGCCTCATGAATAACCATTATCACCTTGTTTTAGAGACCAAAGACGAAATCTAATTAAGGCAAAGCATTAATTAAATACAAGCTCTTAGAGTATATTTCAAGGTTATTATAGAGCTATACTTGTAGAGGCTGATGAATACCTCCGCCTTCTATTAAGATACATCTTCATTTGAAAAAATTAATGACGCAATTTTTTCTGCGTTATATAATAAAAAAAAGATTAAAGAATCAGGGACAAGAAGGTAAAAGGAATAATTAAGAAAATAGAGAAAATGTTGAAAATTGAGACTTGGCATCTATTTTATTTAGAGAAATCGTTCAGAGAAACTTATTAAAAATATGAAAAGACAAGAATTTAAAAAAGGTGAAATTGTAATTTGTAAAAGACCACAAGGACCGGTAATTAAAGTTAAACTTGAAAAGAGATTCTGTTTGACTTGTTTTTCACTTAATTGCTAAACTTTTTGGCGTTAATCGAGCGGCAATAGTTAATCGTATAAATAATATTTACAAAACAGGTTAACTTGATAGAGAATTAAAATGTTCCATTTTGGAACAGGTTACCGCTGATGGAAAATTACGAAAGATGATTTTTTATAACTTGTATAGGATTATATCAGTAGGCTAAGGAGACATAACTTGATGGCAGCAATTTTTACGCGTATCACTAATTATATGAAGGGAATATATGAAAATAAAGAAATAACCTGTGCATTTGAGATATAAAAAGAGTCAGTACTGTTTAGACTTATGCATAATTTCCCTCTCCCGTTATCAAAATGAAATTAGATTGTGTTTTCGAGCCTGATAAAATTTCATTGGAACAGTTATTGCCAAGAAATATTGAAATATAAAAAATGGCGCACATTACTGGTTAGTCTGGAGACCGATATGGAAAGAAAAAATTTTTTGGTTTAAAATAAAATATTTAAAAAAGCAACTTATCGAACAAAAATTAAGGGAATTATTGGAAATAACATTGAAACTCGAAAATTTGGAGAGAAAACGAATCCAGGATTTATAATGAATATAGAAAGACAAGCTTCATTATGGTAAAAGTTAGAATGAAATAAAATTAGTTTGGGTCATTTATTCAATGAAGTATTTTTTTCCCCTACAGTTTTTGACACCCTTTTGTAAGAGAAAAAATATTCACGACATTTTATAAAACAAGAAGTTATGACAAAAAGGGTATTTATAAGGACGCTAGGTTGTCAGATGAATGATCGGGATAGTGAGGCATTGGTAGGGATTTTTCTGGATAAAGGGTATATTTTGACTGAAGATATTAACCAAGCAGATGTTATTTTAGTTAACACCTGTTCTGTTCGTAAGCATGCTGAGGATAGAGCAATATCGTTTTTAGGAAGTATTAGAAAAGTAATAGAATCTCGTTCCCCTAAGAATAATTCTTTACTCCCCATCGTTGGTTTAATTGGTTGTATGGCGCGTAGTCGCGGTGAGGAAATATTTAAAAAGATGCCACACGTTAATTTAATCTGTAGTTCTGCGATGTTATATAAGGTGCCTGAATATGCAGAGAAAATTTTAAAGGGATATAAAGAGAGAATTATAGATTTAGAGGATAGTAAAAGGGAAGAGTGGTTTTATCATTCTCATTTTAGATTTGATAAAAACCACGCTTATGTGGTTATCTCTACAGGTTGTTCTAATTATTGCTCTTATTGTGTTGTTCCCTATGTTAGAGGAGAGTTGCGATTAAGAGACCCACAAGATATAATAGAAGAAGTGAAGAGAAATATTTCTTTAGGTATAAAGAAAATTACTCTTTTAGGGCAGAATGTAAACGATTACCATTATTTATATGGAGATAATTATTCGGGAGTAAGAATCTTCGCAGGAGAAGAGACCAAAAATAAAAATATCTTTAGTTTTATTGATTTATTGAAGGAATTGGATAAAATAGATGGGATTGAGGAGATAGATTTTATTACCAGTCATCCTAAGAATACTTCAAGGGATTTGTTTTATTTAATGGCTAATTCAGAAAAAATTAAAAAGCACCTTCATTTACCTTTTCAGTCAGGTTCGGATAGGATTCTAAAACTTATGAATAGAGGATATACTAAAGAGAAGTATATTTCTTTAGTAGAGGATTTTAAGATGATTGTAAAAGGCACTTTAAGTACCGATGTTATTGTGGGGTTCCCTACAGAAACAGAAGAGGATTTCTTACATACTAAAGATATTTTGGAAAAGGTAAAGTTTAAATATGCCTATATTTTTAAGTACTCCCTTAGACAAAATACAGAAGCAGCAAAGTTAGAAGATGATGTTTCCAAAGATGAGAAGGAAAGAAGACATAGGATTTTGTTGGAATTGCAGAAAAGATTATCATTATCTATTTAAAATTTTTTTAGATAGTATGGTAAGGTTAATTTTGAGGTATTTATTATTTTGTTTAATTTTAATTTATCCTTTATTTTCACACGCAGATACCTTAAGTAAAGTCAAAGAGTCTTATCTTAGAGGAGAATACAACGAAGCTAAGTTTTTCTGTTTGGATGAATTAAAAAATAATCTTAATGCCAATATACTTTATTTTGCCGGGATAATTTGTACTAAATTGGGAGAATTTAGCGAAGCGCGTAGTTATTTTCGTAGGATACTACAGGATTTTAAAGATTCTAAAGTATACGAGCATGCATTGATTAAGTTAGCGGATACTTATTTTTTAGAAGGTAATTGGGAAAGGAGTGAAGGTTTGTATAAGGATATACTGAATAGATATCCTCATATAAATTATAAGCCACGTGTTTATTTAAGACTTGCTCAAGTTTCAGCCAAAAGGGGCAATTGGGAGGATAAAAATAAATATTTAAAAATTCTCAGGGAAAATTACTATAATTCTGTAGAAAGTAAGATAGCAGAAGAGTTACAAAAGATGGATAATTTTTTTACCGTGCAGATAGGAGCTTTTTCCAATAGGTCTAATGCCTTAGCTTTATTGAAGGAGGTAAGTTATAAGTATCCTGCTTATCTGGTGGAAGATAGACAGGAAAGTTCAATTTTTTATAAGGTTAGAGTAGGTAAGTATGTTGATAGGTTACAAGCGGAGAGAGTCTTTTATAAATTAAAAGAAGAAGGTTATCCGGCAAGGATATATCCTTAGATGTTTCCTCTTATATTTATAGTTGGACCTACCGCTACGGGTAAGAGCGATATAGCTTTTGTTATAGCCAAGAGGATAAACGCTGAGATCGTTTCTTGTGACTCTATGCTTATTTATAGAGAACCTTCCATTATTACCGCTAAACCACCAAAGTGTATTTTAGAAGAAGTTAAACATCATTTTGTTAATATCGTTTCTGTAAAGGATACTTATAATGTTTTTACCTACTTTACCGGTGCTACAAAAGTTATTAATGATTGTATTACAAGAAATGTTCCCGTAGTTATTTGTGGAGGAACAGGGTTATATTTTTCTATATTGTTGGATGGAATTTTTATGGATAAATGTTATGACCCTTCTTTGAGAGAGTCGTTATTAAAGGAGGTTATGAGTAGAGGTAAAGAGTATCTTTATCAAAAGTTAAGGGAAGTGGATCCTATCTCAGCTCAAAAAATATCACCTAACGACATAAAAAGAATTATTCGTGCTTTAGAAGTTTACTGTTTAGAAGGTGTTCCTATATGGGAAAAACAGAAACAGAGAAGGGGGTTGTGGAATAATTATCCTATGGTAATTTTTGGATTAACTATGCAAAGAAAACATCTTTACCAAAGAATAAATAGAAGAGTGGATAAAATGTTTGAGATGGGAGCAGTAGAGGAGGTAAAAGAAATTTTGAAAATTCCTTTGAGCATTACCGCTAAAAAAATTATAGGTATAGAAGAGATAAGAGGAGTTTTAGAGGGAAAATATTCTGTAGATTTTGCCAAGATGCTTATGAGTAAGCGCACCTGCCATTTTGCTAAACGTCAGTTTACCTGGTTTAGAAGAGACAAAAGGATAAGATGGATAGATGTGGAGAATATGAGTATTGAGGCTGTTAGCAAAAAAATTTTAGAAGAAGTTTAATTTTTATAATAAGAGAATTAACTATGTATGAGACTAAAAAAAATGAGCGAGCATTATTAGTGGTAGTGAAATTGGAGAACGAAAAGGATGATTGGAGAATTGAAGATATGGTAGAGGAGTTTCGAAATTTGGTTCTTTCTACAGGGATAGATGTGGTTGATATAGAGGTTGTTAAGAGAAAAGAGATTAATCCTGCCCTTTATATAGGTAAGGGAAAAGCTTATGAGTTGGCTCAATTAGCCCAGGAAAAAAATGTAGATGTAGTAATATTTAACAATGATTTAAAATTTAGTCAACAGAGAAATCTTGAGGATATTTTAGAGATAAAAACGATAGACCGCACACAGCTTATTCTGGATATTTTTGCCAATAATGCTCATACTAAAGCAGGAGCATTACAGGTAGAATTAGCACAATTAGAGTACCTTCTACCTCGCCTTAAAGGTAAAGGAATAATGTTGTCAAGGTTGGGAGGAGGTATCGGAACGAGAGGCCCGGGGGAAAAAAAGTTAGAGACCGATCGTAGACATATCGTAGAAAGAATTGGTAAATTAAAGAGTGAACTCAATGAGTTAAGAAAATATAGGGAGATACAAAGGAAGAAGAGAGAAAAAGAGGGGATAAAAGTGTGTTCGTTGGTCGGTTATACTAATGCCGGTAAATCTACGCTAATTAATAGTTTGACTAATAGTGCACAGAAAACTTCAAACAGTTTATTCACTACATTAGACCCTTTAAGTCGTATTATTGAGTTGCCTGATAATTTTAAAGTTATAATAACAGATACAGTGGGGTTTATTTATAAACTTCCTCCTCATTTAATTGAAGCTTTTAAGGCTACTCTGGAAGAATTAAATTATGCCGATGTGCTTATTCATGTTGTGGATGCAAGTAATAATAATTTTGATAAACTTATAGGAGTGGTTAACAGTATATTAAAAGATTTAAAACTTGAGAATAAACCTACGATATTAGTTTTTAATAAGATAGATAAATTAGAAGAGTTTGAATATGAAAGATTAAAAGAGTCATACCCTGAAGCCATATTTTTGTCTGCTTTAAAGAGAATAAACCTTGAAATTTTGTTACGTAATATAAGAGAAACCGTATCTTTGAAGTTTAAAGACGTTTTAGTTAGGGTTCCTTTTTCTTCGATGAATGTTCTCGACTATCTTTACAATAACAGTGAAGTAATTAAAGTGGATTATGGTGCTGAAGAGATTGTTGTTTTTACACGAATAGAAGATAAACATTTAGCTTACCTTAAAAATAAAATAGTCTCTATAGAGGAAATAAATTTTATCTGATTGATTAAATAATTTTTGATATAAATTAAATAATAATTAAAAAAATATTGAAAAATATATAAAAAAAATATTTAAAAGAAATTAAAAAAATTTTTAAAAAAATCTTGACAAAAATTTAAAAATATGTTATAAATTAAATTGCCATGAGAGAGAAGAATAAAGATAACGAATTCGAATTCGACATAGAAGATTTTGATGTGGAAATTGACCCTTGTGAGCCAATTTTTCCTATAAATGTGGTTTGCAAGTTAGTTGATATGAACTATTGGACTCTTCATGAGATTATAGAGGAGGGATTGTTAAAGAATAAGAAAAACAAAGGTAAAAAGTTATTTTCTTTCAAAGATGTTAAATGTCTTAAATACATAAAATATCTTATAGAAGATAAAGGTGTTAACATAAAAGGAGTAAAGGCAATATTTGAGATTAAACATATCTACGATGATTAGTTTTATTAGATTATGGGGTATATTTATAAAAATTTAATCTATAACCTTTTACATTTAAAAAAGGAGGTGGGTTATGGCTCTAATGAGATGGAGACCTTTCGATTCTTGGGATCCTTTAAGAACTCTGGAAAGCATCCAGGAGGAAATGAATAGACTATTTGATTTTTCTTTATCCAAGTTGCCTAAGGATAAAGATGTTATTGCACCAGCAGTTGATGTTTATGAAGACAATGAAAATATATACGTGGAGACGGATCTACCTGGTTTCGAACAAAAGGATATAAAACTTTCCATTAAAGGTGATAATCTTGTTATCTCTGCAGGAAGGGAAGAAAAGAAAGAGATTAAAAAGGATAATTATCATAGATTGGAACGCTTCCATGGGGAATTTCAGAGAGTGGTTAATCTCAATAAGAAGATTGATTCTACTAAGATAAAGGCTAACTATAGAAATGGGGTTCTTAAAGTGACACTCCCTAAGAAGGAAGAAGAAAAGAGTAAGGAAATTGAGATAAAGGTAGAATAATTATATGCTACCGGCTTATTTGCCGGTAGCATATTTTATTAAAAAAATGATTCCTTTACGCGATAATATACCACATATAAGAAAACCGATAATCACGGTTTCATTATTGGTTACCAATATATTTGTATTTTTTTTCCAATTATCTTTAGGAGATAGTTTGAATAATTTTATGTATATATATGGGTTTGTGCCTAAAAATTTATTTTTGCCATTGTATAGCGATAGTTTAATCCTAAGATTCAGACCATTGTTCACAAGTATGTTTTTGCACGCTTCACCTACTCATTTGATAGGTAATATGCTTTTTTTATGGATTTTCGGTGATAATGTGGAAGATAGATTGGGGCATTTAAGTTTTTTACTTTTTTATATTTCTTGTGGTATAGTAGCCAGTATAACCCATTTAATTATGAATATTAATTCATCTATACCCGCTGTTGGAGCTAGTGGAGCAATAGCAGGTATATTGGGAGCCTATATGGTAATGTTTCCACAGTCAATGATTCTAACTTTGGTTCCTTTTTTTCTATTTTGGAGAATAGTAGAGTTACCTGCATTTATTTTTATCGGTATATGGTTTGTTTATCAGTTCTTGTTAGGTATATCAACCATTGGTTATGGAGGTGCCGGTATAGCCTTTTGGGCACATATTGGCGGGTTTATTGCGGGGATATTGATATTACGTTACTTTAAGAAAAAAAGAAGATATTATTACTATTCAATTTAAGGAGGGTTAGTTAAATGAATTTAGATAATTTTACTTTGAAAGCACAGGAAGCAGTTAATAACTCTTTAGCCTTAGCGCAGAGATACAAACATCAGAGCCTTCTACCTGAACATTTACTTTATTCATTAGTAGATGATAAAGAGGGTGTCGTTAAGGATATATTTATAAATTTAGGTATAGATATAGGTGATTTGGTTAAAGAGTTAAAAAAATTTTTAGATTTTCAACCTAAGGTATCAGGCGATACAGGAGGCATTTATGGTTCCCATCGTTTTGTAGAGGCAATTAATTATGCTAAAGAATTTTCTAAAGATTTAGGTGATTCTTACATAAGTTCCGAGCATCTTCTTGTGGGCATTGCTAAGGAAAGAAGCGGTTTGCTTTCTAAATATTTATCCACACACAGCATAACCATCGATGATTTGTTAAAAGAGGTTAAGAAATTAAGAGGTTCTCACAAAGCTGATTCGGAAAGTGCAGAGTCAACTTATAGAGCGTTAGAGAAATTTGGCAGAGATTTGACAGAATTAGCTAAAAAGGGAAAGTTAGACCCTGTTATCGGTAGGGATGAGGAGATAAGAAGATTAATTCAGGTTTTATCTCGTAGAACTAAAAATAACCCTGTATTAATAGGTGATCCCGGCGTTGGTAAGACTGCTATCGTAGAAGGTTTAGCTCAGAGAGTTGCCTTAGGAGATGTGCCTGAGGGGCTTAAAGATAAAAGAATTATTGCTCTTGATGTGGGTAGTATTATTGCTGGGACTAAATTTAGGGGTGAGTTTGAAGAAAGATTGAAAGCGGTTCTTAAAGAAGTAGAAGATAAAGAGGGAGAGATCATTATATTTATAGATGAAATTCATACTATCGTTGGAGCAGGAGAAGCTCAGGGAGCTGTGGATGCTGCTAATATGCTTAAACCAGCTTTAGCTAAAGGAGTATTAAGATGTGTAGGTGCTACTACGGTTGATGAGTATAGGAAATATATAGAAAAAGATGCTGCTTTAGAACGGAGATTTCAGCCGGTATTTGTGGGAGAGCCAACTGTGGAACAGACTATCGCTATATTAAGAGGATTGAAGGAAAAATACGAGGTTCATCATGGAGTAAGGTTAAAAGATTCGGCAATTATTGCTGCGGCTGTTTTATCTAATAGATATATAAGTGACCGTTTCTTACCTGATAAGGCGATAGATTTAATAGATGAGGCAGCATCTAAATTACGTATAGAGATAGATTCTAAACCTGAGGAGATAGATAAATTAGAAAGAAGGATTATGGAATTGGAAATTCAGAGAGAGGCTTTAAAGAAAGAGAAAGATGACGCCTCAAAGGAAAGATTAGAAAAACTTACACAAGAAATAAATCATTTAACTGCCGAGTTAGAAAAGGAGAAATCACATTGGCAAAAAGAGAAAGAACTAATTACTAAAATAAGTAAAGTTAAAGAAGATATTGAAAAATTAAAGTTAGAGTCTAACGATTATCAAAAGTCAGCACAGTTAGATAAGGTAGCAGAGATACGTTACGGCAAGATCCCAGAAAAACAGCAAGAGCTTAACAGATTGAATAAAGAGCTCCTTAGTGTTCAGAAGAATAAGAAGATGCTTAAAGAGGAGGTTGACGAAGAGGATATAGCTGAGATTGTTTCCCGTTGGACAGGGATACCTGTTTCTCGGCTTATGGAAGCGGAGATGGAGAAGCTCTTGCGAATGGAGGAAGAACTTAAGAAAAGAATAGTCGGACAGGATGAAGCGATTTCCCTTATTTCTGCTTGTATTCGTAGAGCAAAATCAGGCTTAGCTGATCCCAATCGTCCTTTAGGTTCATTTTTATTTTTAGGTCCTACAGGAGTGGGTAAAACAGAGATGGCTAAGACTTTAGCTTGGTTTCTATTTAACAGCGACCAGAATATAGTAAGGATTGATATGAGTGAGTATATGGAAAAATTTTCTGTTTCTCGTTTAATTGGAGCACCGCCTGGTTATGTAGGCTATGAAGAGGGAGGACAACTTACCGAAGCTATTAGGAGAAAACCATATTCTGTTATTCTTTTTGATGAGATAGAGAAAGCTCATCCTGAAGTATTTAACATTTTCCTTCAGATACTCGATGAGGGGCATTTAACTGATTCAAAAGGTAAGATTGTTAATTTCAAGAATACTGTTATAATTATGACTTCGAATATAGGAAGCGAATATTTCCAAGATAGTTCTATAACTGTTAAGGGGTTGGAAGAAAAGATAAAAGCAGAGCTGAAAACACATTTTCGGCCAGAATTTCTTAATCGTTTGGATGAAATAATTATTTTTAATCGTTTAGGACTTGAGCATATTAAACAGATAGTTGATATTCAGTTTAATATATTGAAGGATAGATTAGCAGAAAAGAATATCGTTTTAGAGTTGACAGATTCTGCCAAAGAATTTTTAGCAGATAAAGGGTTTAGCCCTGAGTATGGGGCAAGACCAGTGAAAAGAACACTCCAAAAACTTATAGTTGACCCTTTAAGTAAAGAGTTAATTAAGGGTGTATTTATGGAGGGGGATAAAATTCAAATAGGGTATAAAGAGAGAAGGATTACTTTTACTAAATCAGAAAGGAGTTCTTTATGCGTTTAGATATTTCTTTAAAGAATATGGAAAGGACACCCCTTTTGGACAATGTTATAGAGAAAAATATAGCAAAGGTTGAAAGAAGATTGAAAATATTCAGATCAGAGGAAGCTATTCACTTATCTTTGCATTTAGAGAAAAACCCCCATCGGGAAGAATATTTTTGTTGGATAAATATGTATCTTCCCTTTAAGGTAATTAATGTAAGGAGTAAACTCTCTTCCCTTACAGGGGTAATAAATGATAGTTTTTCGGCTCTATTAAAACAGATGGATAAATTTAAACATAGATTAGAAACACATTTACAAAAAAAAATAAGGTTCTTGACTAATATGAGTTAGTGTGTTAATATATTTAGCACTCTCAACCTTAGAGTGCTAAAAAGGTGGGTAAAATGCGTTACGTAGATAATGAAAAAAGAGAAAATGAGATTTTGGATATATTAGTTGATAGTTATATAAAGGAATCAAAGCCTATAAGTTCTTCTTATTTGTGTCAGAACAGGCATCTTCCTTATTCTTCAGCCACAGTGAGAAATATTTTGGAATCTTTGGAGAAGAAAGGTTTTATTTTTCATATACATATTTCTTCGGGTAGGGTCCCGACAAAAAAAGGTTTTAAGCACTATGTAGAGAGTTTAAATAAAGAAGAGATAATTAAAAGAGAAGCTAATTACGATTTTAGTGAATTTGAGAAGATAGATAGTTTATCAGGTCTTTTTAATTTAGCCATAGAGAAGTTAGCTAATATAAGCGGTTACGCTTCTATTATGGGTATAAGAGGAAGGGAAGAAGGGATATTCTTTACGGGTTTAAGATTTATCTTAGAACAGCCTGAGTTTGAAGATATAGAGAAAATGAGAGCTTTTTTTTATGCTTTAGAAGTAAAGATAAATGAAGTTCAACAATTACTTTTAAATAATATAGATGAAGAGTTAAAAATACTTATTGGGGATGAAATCGGATTTGAAGAGTTTTCTGGCTGTTCTTTACTTGTTTCAGGGATAAAAGAAAATAATTTTAATATAGCTTTAGGTGTTTTAGGACCAATGAGAATGAATTATATACGTGCTTTGGTTTCTCTTTATTCTATAAAATGCATATTGGAAGATGTTTTAGAAAAGAGGTTCTTATGAAAGATCAAAAAAAAGAAATAGATAGTTTACAAGAAAATAGCAAGGTCGTTAACAGCAAACTAGATGAACAAGTAAAAGAAAATAAAGAAGATATATGTTTCGATGAGTCCAAACTTAATGCTTTAGATATAGCCTCTTTAAAGAAAAAAGCGGATGAATACGATTCTCTCTGGGATAAGTACTTGAGAGTTTGTGCCGAGTTTGATAATACGCGTAAACGTTGGGAGAAAGAAAAGAAAGATATCGTGAAGTTTGCAAATTATTCTATTATAAAAGAACTTTTAACTATCATAGATGAAAGTGAGCAGGCTTTGAAGAGTATAAGAGAAAGTTGCCCGGATAACGACATCAGTAGGGGTGTAGAAATGGTTTATAACAATTTACTTACAATTTTGAATAAGCAGGGGTTAAAAGTTATGAATTGTGTAGGTAATAAGTTTGACCCCCACTATCATGAAATAGTTGCACAGAAAGAAATTGACAACGATGATGAGTATACAATTTTAGAAGAAGTTCAAAAAGGATATTTTTTAGAAGATAAAGTTTTAAGAACTGCTAAGGTGATAGTGGGTGTGAAACCAAAGGGAAAAGTCTCTAATGACGAAAATAAACAAGATTGCACTAAAAATTTAGAATAAAAAGTATTAACTTTTTCAATCAAAGGAGGTTGTGCTATGGCAAGAGCAATTGGAATAGATTTAGGAACATCTAACTCAGCAGCAGCGGTAATGGAAGGAGATAGACCG
Source organism: Candidatus Omnitrophota bacterium (assembly GCA_023818995.1). GTDB lineage: Bacteria > Omnitrophota > Gorgyraeia > Duberdicusellales > 4484-171 > JAMWBQ01. The sequence goes on along the minus strand of JAMWDA010000001.1, from coordinate 16,982 downwards.
GTAATAATTCCTTCTGCTGAAGGGGCAGGAGTTGCTTCTGGTAAAGCTTTCCCTTCTTATGTAGCTTTTACTCACGATGGCCAAAGATTAGTAGGTGAACCTGCAAGAAGGCAGGCAGCGATAAATCCTGAAGGGACAATTTATGCTGCTAAAAGGAGGATGGGAACAGATTTCAAATTCAACGTTTTTGGTAAGGAGTATACACCTCAACAGATATCTGCATTTATTCTTCAAAAAATTAAACAAGACGCAGAAAGTTATTTAGGTGATAAAGTAGAAGAGGTAGTTATTACCTGCCCTGCTTATTTTAATGATAACCAACGACAAGCGACTAAGGATGCAGGAGAGATTGCCGGATTAAAAGTTTTAAGAATTATTAATGAGCCGACAGCAGCTTGTTTAGCATATGGACTTAACAAGTCTGATAAGGAACAGAAAATTATGGTTTTTGATTTAGGAGGGGGAACTTTAGATGTTACTATTATGGAGATGGCGCAGGGAGTTTTTGAGGTTAAGGCAACCAGTGGTGACACGCAATTGGGTGGCACAGATATGGATAATGTTCTCATCTCCTATATTGTAGAGCAATTTAAGAGAGAAAATGGTATTGATTTACGTAATGACAAGATGGCAATGCAGAGAATCAGAGAGTCTGCTGAGAAAGCCAAAATAGAACTATCTTCTACTTACAACACAGATATTAATCTCCCTTTTATTACTGCTGATAGTAGTGGCCCAAAACATCTTACTATGTCTATTACCAGAGCAAAATTAGAGGAGTTAGTTATGCCTATCGTAGAAAGATGTCGTCATCCTATGGAGCAGGCATTGAGTGATGCCAAATTAAGACCGTCGGATATAGATAGGATTATTATGGTTGGTGGACCTACAAGAATGCCTATTGTGCAGAAATTTGTTGAAGATTATGTGGGTAAAAAGATAGAGAGAGGGATAGACCCTATGGAATGTGTAGCTTTAGGAGCGGCGATACAAGCTTCCATTATAAAAGGTGAAACCAAAGATGTTCTCCTTTTAGATGTTACACCTTTATCTTTAGGTATTGAAACACTTGGGGGGATTAATACGATTCTTATTCCTCGTAATACCACTATACCTACGAAGAAATCACAGATATTTACTACAGCTGCTGATAATCAGACAGCAGTTACCATAAGGGTAATTCAAGGAGAACGTCCTATGGTTGATGCTGAAGGCAACGTAGAATTAGGGAGGTTTGATTTAGTAGGTATTCCACCTGCTCCCCGAGGTGTTCCTCAAATAGAGGTTACATTTGATATTGATGCTAATGGCATATTACATGTTTCTGCTAAAGATTTAGCTACAGGTAAAGAACAATCTATCCGGATAACTGCTCCTACAAAACTTTCTAGAGAGGAGATAGAAAAAATGGTTAAAGAGGCAGAGCGTTTTGCTTCTGAAGACGCTAAAAGGAAAGAAGAAGCAGAGCTAATTAATCAAGCTGATACGCTTGTTTACACTACAGAAAAATCTTTAAGAGAATTTGGCGATAAGATTAGTCAGAATGAACGTTTGGATGTGGAAACAAAACTTAATGACCTTAAACAAGCAATAAAGGATAAGAATATTCAGAAGATAAAAACAGCTATGGAAGAGGTTACCAAAGCTTCCCATAAGTTGGCTGAGGAGATGTATAAGCAATCCGCTGGTAAGCAAGCCAAGAAAGAAAAACAACAAGAAAATTATGAGCACGAAGCAAAGGATAAAAAAGATGAGGTTATAGATGCAGAGTATAAAGAAGAAGAAGACAAAAAATAAATTTATGGTAAACACTAAGAGATTATGATGTCTACCAAAAAAGATTATTATGAGATTTTAGGTGTGAGTAGAAATGCTTCTGTAGATGAGATAAAGAAAGCTTATAGGCAACTTGCTTTACAATTTCATCCCGATCGTGTACCTCCTGAGAAAAAGAAAGAAGCTGAGGAGAAGTTCAAAGAGATTTCTGAAGCCTACGCTGTATTAAGCGATCCCGAAAAAAAGAGGCTTTACGACCAGTATGGGCATGCCGGTATTGATTCTCGTTTTAGCACCGAGGATATCTTTAGAGGAGCTGATTTCAGCACAATTTTTAAAGATTTAGGTGGCTTTGGTTCGGGAGAGAGTATATTTGAAGAGATATTTTCCGATTTTGGTTTTGATTTTTTTGGTACACAGCGCACAAAAAGAAGTAGGAAAAGAAGAGGGGAAGATATTAATTATGAAATAGAGGTATCTTTAGAGGATTCAGCAAAAGGTATAGAGAAAACTGTAGAATTCCAGCGTTTAGAAGCTTGTTCTCAGTGTAAAGGGACAGGCCTTCAGCCAGGGACAACAAAGACTACTTGTTCTACTTGTAGAGGAAGAGGTATGGTTAGTAGTGGACTGGGATTTATAACTTTATCTCAGACCTGTCCTAACTGTGGAGGTGAGGGAGTAATTGGCTCCAAATGTGGAAAATGTAGAGGTCGAGGTAGAGAGGTGGTCAATAAAGTTCTTAAAGTAAATATTCCCGCAGGGGTAGATAATGGATCAGTGTTAAGACTTAGAGGAGAAGGTAATTTTGGAGTAGATGATTATGGCGACCTCTATTTACATATCAATGTGAGGAAACATCCTTTGTTTGAACGAATAGGTAACGATATAAAATATAAAATAAAATTGAGTATAGTTAAAGCTACTTTAGGAGGAGAGATAGATGTTCCTACTCTTAATGGTAAAGTAAAAATGAGCATTCCTGCAGGAACACAGCCTTCTACGATTTTTAGACTTCGAGGTAAAGGTATAGTTGATTTACGAACAAAACGTGTGGGAGATGAACTCGTAGAGGTAGATATAGAGATCCCCAAAAAATTAACTCCTAAAGAAAAAAATCTTCTTATAGAATTGGGTAAACTTAGAGGAGAACTATAAATTTGAGGAGGGATTATGCCTACTTACGAATACGAATGTAAAAATTGTGGGATGATTTTTGAAACTTTTCAGAGTATTAACGATGATCCAATTAAAGAGTGTCCTGATTGTAAAGGGATAGTAAGGAAACTGGTTAGCGGTGGTTGTGGATTAATTTTTAAAGGTAGTGGTTTTTACCTCACCAATTATAAAAGAAAATCTACAGCTTCTTCTACTCAAAGTT
>JAMWDA010000001.1:0-13818 GCA_023818995.1 Candidatus Omnitrophota bacterium | reverse complement strand
GAAGATAAAAGAAATCCTTCTGAAGAGAAAAAAGATAAATAAAACCATGGAATTAATTAAACCCTTCAAGTCTTTCCATTATAATCCTCAACTTTTAAAAGAAATATCTTCTTTGGTTTGTCCCCCTTACGACTTAATGAGTAGAGAAGATATACACAGATTTAAAAATAAGCACCTTTATAATTTCTGTAATATTCTTTGTATAGATGAATATCACGATTATAAAGATTTAAGTAAGAAGTATAATCAGTGGATAGGGGATGGTATTTTAGTAGAGGAAAATACTCCTTCTCTCTATTTATACCAGCAGAGATTTAGATTTGAAAATAAAAATTATTATCGTATTGGCATAATAGGTTTATTAAGAATTGATAATAAGGATGTTATTTTCCCTCATGAAAATACTCTTTCTTTACCCAAAAAAGATAGATACTATATTATTAAAAATTTAAAATCTAACCTCACACCTATATTCGTAGTTGTTCCTAATAAACTAAATATTCTTCATCCTATACATACACTTTATCGGAGAAAACCATATTTTATAAAATTTAAGGATTTTCTAAATATTGATAATACCTTATGGCGTATAGATGAAAAAAGCGTTATACATAAGATATCTAAAGAAATCTTAAGGAAAAAGTTATTTATTGCCGATGGTCATCATCGCTTTGAAGTTGCTTATAGATATTTTTTGGAGGAAAGTAATAGGTTTAAGGATTTGAATTATATTTTAGCATATATTACCGATTGGCATGATGGGTTATTAGTCCTTCCCACACATAGAGTATTAAAAAATGTTTCTAACTTTGAAAATATATTTACAAAACTTTCTTATTATTTTAAGATAGAAGAAATTAAAAGAGGTAATATAGAGAATATTTTATCTTACACAAAAGATATAGCTTTTGGAATCTATAAAGATAATAAGCAATTTATAATTAAGTTGAAAAAAAGAAATATTTTGGATAAAATATTAAATAAAGAAGAGAAGATTTATAAAGATTTAGATGTGTATATTCTTCACAGGTTAGTATTACCTATGTTAGGTAAGAAAGATATTTTATATACTTCTTCTCTAAAAGAAGCTAAAAAATTAGGCAATAATGGTAATTTAAGTTTTATCTTGAAGAAGCCGTTATTGAATTTGTTATTTAATATAGCAAGAGAAGGTTATCTTCTGCCCGAGAAGTCAACTTATTTTTATCCCAAGATTATTTCTGGACTATTGATAAGGAGATTTGAGAATTGAGAATATTTGGTAAAAAATTAAACTCAAAAGATAAAAAGAGCAAGAAGAAGGATATTCCTAATGGTTTGTGGAATAAGTGCCCTGATTGTAATCAGCTTATTTTTAATAAAATTCTTGAAGAGAATTTGAAAGTATGTAATAAATGTAATTATCATTTTCCTCTTACTTGTTGGGAAAGGGTCAATCTAATTACCGATGCTGATTCTTTCTGCGAGCTATATCCTAATTTAGAAGCCGAAGACCCTCTTGAGTTTAAAGGACCTAAATCTTATAAAGAAAAGCTAAGAGAGGAACAGTTAGCTACGGGGTTAAAGGAAGCGGTAATCGTGGGTTGCGCAAAGATAAATAAGAAAAAGATTGCCTTAGGAGTTACAGATTCTCGATTCATAATGGGTTCTATGGGTTCAGTAGTAGGGGAAAAGATAACGCTTATAACAGACTATGCCATAAAGGAAAGAGTGCCTTTAGTTATAGTTTCTGGTTCGGGGGGGGGAGCAAGAATGTATGAAGGGGTTCTTTCTTTAATGCAGATGGCAAAAACGAGCTCAGCAATCTTAAGATTAAAAGAAGCTAATTTTCCCTACATTTCCGTTTTAACGCATCCTACGATGGCTGGTGTTATGGCATCTTTTGCTGGCTTAGGAGATATTATTATTGCTGAACCCAAAGCTTTAATTGGTTTTACCGGTCCTAGAGTTATAAAACAAACAATTAAACAGGATTTACCCAAAGGTTTCCAAACATCAGAATTTAATTTAGAGCATGGCCTTATTGATATGGTAGTAAATAGGAAGGAATTAAAAGATACAATTTATAAATGTTTAGATTACCTTTCTTAAAATAAAGTAGTATTATGGCACAAGTTAGTATAAGAGAGGTTACAAAAATTTATAATGGTGATTCTGTAGCTGTAGATAATATTAATTTAGGGATAGAAAATAAAGAGTTTGTTGTGTTAGTTGGGCCATCGGGATGTGGGAAATCTACTACTTTAAGGATGATTGCCGGCTTAGAACAACCTACAAAAGGAGAGATTTACATAGGTGATAGATTGGTAAATAATGTTCCAGCCAAAGATAGAAATATTGCGATGGTGTTTCAAAATTATGCACTTTATCCTCATATGGATGTTTATTCTAATATGGCATTCGCTCTAAAACTTAGAGGATATTCTCGTAAAGAGATAGATACGAGGGTAAGGGAGGCTGCACGTATTCTTGGAATAGACCATCTTTTTAACAGGAAACCACGTGAGCTCTCCGGTGGTGAACGGCAAAGAGTGGCTGTGGGTAGAGCGATAGTGCGTAAACCATTGGTTTTTTTGTTTGATGAGCCATTGAGTAATCTTGACGCGAAGATGCGTGTGCAAATGCGTACAGAGATACATAAACTTCATTTAAAAATAAATACGACGATGATTTATGTTACTCATGACCAAGTGGAAGCAATGACACTTGGCGATAGAATAGCAGTTATGAAAGGTGGTAAGATATTACAGTTTGATACTCCTTTAAATATATATGATAAGCCAAAAAATAAATTTGTTGCTAGTTTCATTGGCTCGCCTCCAATGAATTTTATTGAAGGCAAGATTATTAAGAAGAATGGGAAAATGTATTTTGAAGAGGGTGCTTTTACTCTGAAGATTTTAGAAAAAATGTATGATAAATTATCCCCCTATATTTATAAAGATATAACTTTGGGAATACGTGCCGAGGATATTTTTGATAAATTATTTGCCTCTAATTCTACGCCTGGTAATACGGTGAGAGTTATCTGTGATGTTGTAGAAACTATGGGCTCACATAATTATCTTTATCTTTGTGCAGGTAAACACACATTTATCGCTTCAGTAGAAAGTTACAATAAACCACAATCGGGTAGCACTTTAGAGGTAGTTTTTGATATGGAGAAGGTTCATTTTTTTGATCCTTCTACAGAAGAGACGATTGTATAAGAATTATTCCCATATAATTTCTTTTTCTCTCTTTCTTTTTATTTCCTTCTTTTTTTTTTATCCTAAAAAAATAGATGTTGAATTTTTTATCGCCGTGGTTTCCATAGGTTCATTTTTTTTCTATCTGACAGTACAATTATCAAACAAAGAAATTAGAAAATACAAAACCATAATGGAAGAACTTCAGGAAAGGATTAATATTTTAGAAGAGGAATTGAAGAGAAATAATAGTATTTTAAAAGATTTACCCCCCAAAGCAAAAAGAATATTTGCTGTAAATAAGATTGTTCAAAGCTTGATAGATTTGATTGAACCAGAGGAAGCTTCTGAGAAGATCGTTACCGGTTTATCAGAAGTATTTAAAGAAGCAGATAATATTTTACTTTTTCTTTTTTATAGAGATAAAGATTTACTTTTACTTAATAATTCTGTTAAAAAAGATGGAGAAATAATTAAAGAAAAAAAAGGTGATATTTTAGATTGGTGGGTTCTAAAGAATAACAGATGTTTATTTATAGAAGATTTATTGAACGATTATCGATTCGATCCCTCAAATATACCTGCTTATAAGGAGAGAAATGTGCGTGCAATTATAAGTAGTCCTTTATCCGTTGGGGAGAAAGTTTTAGGTGTAGTGAGAGTGGAAAGTAAGCAAGCAAATTTATTTTTTTTAGAAGATTCTCGTGTCTTAAGAGTTATCTGTGATTTAGGAGCGGTTGTTTTGGAAAAGGCAAATCTATTTAGTAAAATAAAAGAATTAGCTATAACAGACCCTTTAACAAACTTATTTTTAAGAAATTACTTTATTGAGCGTATGGAAGAGGAGATTAAGAGGGCATCTTTGAATAATTCTTACTTTGGTATTGGTATTTTAGATATAGATGATTTCAAGAAGATAAACGATACCTACGGCCATACTGTTGGTGATTTGGTTATAAAGAGAATAGCTAATATATTAGAGAAAAATGTAGGCAATTCTGGCAATATAGTTGCGCGTTGGGGAGGAGAGGAATTTATTTTTTTGATAGTGGAGGCTAATAGAAAAGAGATTAAAAATATTGCTGAGAAGATAAGAAAAGATGTGAATAATTGTATAGTTGGCTTTCGGAGGAAAGAGATACATTTCACTGTTTCTTTAGGGTTAGCTATGTATCCTAAAGATGGTAAAGATAGCCAAGAATTAATTATTTCTGCTGATAGATGTCTTTATCGAGCTAAACAGGAGGGTAAGAATAGAGTATGTTTTACTTGATCATTACTGCTTTACTTTTAGGAATTTTATGGCAAAATTATATTTTCCTAGCTAAAGTTAAAAGGGAGTTATACGTTCAATATCAAGCTCTCTGTGATAAAAATAATAGTCTATCGTCTATAAATGAAGCAGTGAGCAAAAAAGTTAAAGAGCTGGAGGATAAATTAGAAGAGGTATTTTTTGTATACGAATTAGCCAGAGATATTTCTCCTATTTTAGATGAAGATAAATTACTTTCTTTATATAGAGAAAAACTTATCAATTTTATAGGATTAAAAGAGGTAAATTTTACCTCTCATCCTCAGGAAAATTTTATAAATTATAAACTTAAGACCGAACCGCAAATATATTTAAATTTAGAATATATACCTGAAAGGATAAAGGAGCATATTCCCATTTTTATACATCAACTTAATCTCTGCTTGGGAAGGATAGAATTGTATAAGAAACTTCAAGAGATATCAATTCACGATTATCTTACGGGTGTATTTAATAGGCGTCATATTATGGAAAGGTTTTCTGAAGAATTTGAACGAGCAAAGAAATTCTCTTTTAATATATCTTTTCTTATGGTAGATGTTGATGATTTTAAAAAATTAAACGATACTTATGGCCATATTGTAGGAGACGTTATTTTGAGAGAGATAGCTTACATTTTAAAAGAGAACATTAGAAAGATAGATTCTATTGGACGGTTAGGAGGAGAGGAATTTGCCATTATTTTGCCCGAGACCAATAAGGATAGTGCTATAATCGTAGCTAAGAGAATGCAGGAAAGAATAGCATTAAGAAAGATAAAAGCATTTGATGAGAAAATTAATGTGACGGTTAGTATAGGTGTATCATCGTATCCTGAAGATTCTCTTTTTTCTGATATGCTTATAGAGATAGCTGATAAAGCGATGTATAAAGCAAAGCAATCAGGTAAGAATAGAGTAAGTTGGTTTTAAAAACAGGAGTATTTATGGAGGATGTTAAAAAACTGTTATGGGAAGCGGTAGGTAAACAAAAAACAGAAGTTCCCCTTTCTAATCGTTTTAGAGATATAGGCTTTGATGATGGAAAATTAAGATTGGGTTGGGTTAAACCTCCTATATGGGAGTCGGTAGAAAATTCTTTAAATAATGTAAGAAAATATATGGAAAACAAAAAAGAATTTATTTTTGTGGGAATAGGAGGCTCTATCAATGGAATAAAAGCAGTGTTAAGTTTAATTAAGAAAAATAATAATATACACTGTATAGATAATTTAGACCCTACAGTTTTGATAAATGTTTTATCTAAAATAAAAAATCTCAAAGATACAATTGTAGTTGCTATTTCTAAATCAGCTACCACTTTAGAAACACAGATAATTGCACGAAGTTTAAAATACGCTTTTTGTCAATTAGATTTTAAGAAAAAAACTTTAGATATGGATGATTGTTTGAAAAAACATTTTTTATGGTTGGTTGATAAAGATTCGTTTTCTAAATTAGATGATTTAGGCTGGCAAGGTTACTATCGTTTACCTATTCAAGTTGATGGCAGAAATGATATTGGTGGTAGATTTTCTTCACCCCATACTCTTATATTTTTATTACCGTTGTTTTTAATTATGAAAATGGATATATCAAAGATCAAGAATTATTACCTTAGATATACTTCTTTAATAGATAGAATAGTAAATAAAGCCTACAGAGACGTGCTAAGTTACAGAGATTGTCGGCGAGCATATTTTTCCATTTGCGTGGATAGAGTTTTTAAGGATGATTTTAGGATATGGATTACTCAGTTATTTCAAGAAAGTATGGGTTCTAAAGAGCATGTTTTCCCTTTAAAAACATTTGTTACTGATAGAAAGGTTAGGAAAGGTTTCTTTATCCCTATATATTTAGATATGGAAAATATTTCTAAAGTAGAAAAGTTGATGGCTTATATGTATTATCTTGAGAATCTTGTTGCTTTTTATAGTTACTTTAAGAGAATAAACTTTGTTAATCAACCCTACGTAGAGAAATATAAAGAAAGAATGCGCCAACTTCATAGTGAAGATGTGGGAAATATTAGAGAAATTAATATACAAGAGTTAGTTAGAGAGATTAAGCAGAAATTACAGCCTCACCACATTTTTATTGAAGTAATAGTTTATTTTTGCGATAGTAAATTTAATCGGAAGTTAGAAAATTCTCTTAAGAGTAATTTCCCTAAGAGGGGGATTCTTATATTTACAGGTAGCGATTGGAATCACCATTCTTACCAATCAGCTTACTGTTCACAGGATACACTTTACGTTATTCTTTTGAAAAAAAATTACTGTCTATGCGATAGTTTAATAAGTAAAGATCTTTTTGATGAACAAGTTAATACCCAGAAGTTAATTAGTTATGCTACTTATCTTACTTTAAAAGATAAAGCTATTTTATTTTCAATTGATACAGAAAGGAAAAGTTGAGTGAATAATAACAAATTTAACCCATTGTTTTTTATTCTATTTAATGTATAATGCTCTAATTTATAATATCAAATTTAAATAGTTTATGTTCATTGGTTGTTTAAGAACAAACGTATTTATACCTCATAGTCGGTCGTTAAAAGATAAACGCCAAATTGTTGAACGTATAAAATCTCGCATCAAGAATGGTTTTAATGTTTCTATGGCAGAGAAGCCATCGGATAAGTGGCAAGTATGTGAACTTTATATTGTGTGTGTTAATTATACAAAAGGATACGTAAGCGAAATTTTAGATAAAGTAGAAGAGTTTATTCTAAAGAATACCGATATTCATATAGTAGATATTGAAAAGGAGATTTTTTGAGGTAGAAAGTATGTCGGTAAGAATAGAGAAGGTAAACAGTGAAATAAAGAAAAGGATTATAGAGATAATTACTGAGGAGATAGATGACCCTCACCTTGGCTTATTGAGTATTACGCGTGTTGAAACAACGAAAGATTTAAGAGAGAGTAAGATATATTTCAGTGTTTTAGATAACAATTTCCCTATTGCTCTGAATATTCTTAATAAAATGAAAAATTTTATAAGATTTCATTTGGGTAAGAAAATAAGATTAAAGATTTTGCCGGAACTAATTTTTGTTAGCGATGATTCCATAAAATATACTGTAGAGATATGTAAAAAGATAGATGAGGTTATGGGAAAAGATAACAACTTTTAATAAAAGTTGATAGGGAGATTAGAGTGTTTCGGAAAGTTATAGAGGTAATAAGTAGAAATAGAGTATTTTTAGTGACCGCACATATTAATCTTGAAGGTGATGCCTTGGGTTCAGAATTAGCTATGTTCGGTTTACTTAGAAAACTTAAAAAGAGGGTATTTGTATATAACGACGATATTACTCCTCCTATTTATAAGTTTTTGCCTTACGTTAGTGTTATAAATAATGATTTAGATAGAGATAAATTTGATGTGGCTTTGGTTTTGGATTGTTCGGATTCTTCTCGTACAGGTAAAGTAAAGGATACACTCTCTAAAGCGGATTGTATAGTTAATATAGACCATCACATAAGTAATACTTTTTTTGGAGATATTAATTGGGTAGACCCGAAAGCTAGTTCAGCTGCTGAGATGATTTATAGATTGTGTAAGGAATTCAAGGTAATGAATAAGGAGATAGCTCTTTGTCTGTATACAGGCATATTTACCGATACAGGAAACTTCACTTACGCTAATACTACCCCTTACGTTCATAGAATAGTTTCTAAACTTACTAAATACTCTATTTCTCCTGATAGAGTATACGAGAATATTCATAGTAGCTGTAGTATAGATGATTTGAAATTTATTGGTAGTATAATTCATTCCCTCAAGGTTGACCAAAATAATAAGGTATGTTGGGCAATAATTAAAAATTGGCCCAAGATGGATTTTGATATTACCGAGGTAATTTTTTCTATAATGAAATTTCTCAAAGATATAGAAGTTTTTATACTCTTTAAAAAAATAGAAAATAGAAAGATAAGAGTTAATTTTCGTTCAAGATCTAAGGTGGATGTAGATAAAGTAGCTAAGTTTTTTGGGGGGGGAGGACATAAAAGGGCGAGTGGAACTACCATAGAAGATTCATTGGAAGCTGTAGAGAAAAAAGTTATTTCCTTTGTAAGAAGATATACCAATGGAAAAGTTAGGATTAACAAAGGAAGGAATAATTCTAGTAAATAAACCACCAGGCGTTACTTCTCACGATATAGTTGATTTTGTTCGCAAACGTTTTGGGATTAAAGCCGTCGGGCATGCCGGGACTTTAGACCCTTTAGCCGAAGGTTTATTGATTATTCTTGTAGGTACATATACTAAATTATTTTCAAGATTTGTAGATTTTGATAAAGAGTATGAGGGTGTATTGAAATTAGGAGAAATTACTAGGAGTGGAGATTCTCAAGGAGAGGTTATAGAATCTCGGTCATATTCAGGAGTAAATAAAGATAAGATAATAGATGGTTTCAATTCTTTTTTAGGAGAGATTGAACAAGTTCCTCCTATGTTAAGTGCGATAAGAGTTAAAGGGAGGAGGTTATATAAATTAGCCAGAAGAGGATTGATGGTAGAACGAAAGCCTCGTAAGGTTAAAATATACCAATTAACCGTTAATAAGATAGATTTACCGTTTGTTGAATTTTATGTGAAATGTTCTAAGGGAACGTATATTAGGAAATTAGCTGAGGATGTAGGAGAAAAATTAGGTTGTGGAGCTCATATAGTAAAGATAAAAAGATTAGCTATAGGTCCTTTTAGTTTATTGGAAGCAGTAAATTTGGAAGACATCGATGAAAGCGCTCTTAGAAAAATTTAGTCGGCTGAAAAATAGATTTTTAGCTACTATTGGAGTTTTTGATGGTGTTCATAAAGGACACCAGTTTATTTTAAAGCAAGTAATAGAGAAAGCCTGCTCAAATAAAATATCCTCACTATTAATTACTTTCTGGCCCGATCCTCATATTATTTTAGGAAAGAAATTTTTAGGTTATTTAATGAGCATAGAAAGTAAGATAAAGGTAGTATCTTCTTTAGGTGTAGATTATATATTAATTTTAGATACAAATAAAAAAATACTCAATACTTCAGGAGATATTTTTATAAGGAATATCCTAGAACGTTTCTCTATCTTAGAGTTAGTTGTGGGAGAAGATTTTAGATTTGGGGATGGTGCTAAGTGGGGGATAGATGATTTGAGGCACCTTGCTAATTTATTTAAGTTTAAACTAACTGTGGTAAAGAAATTAAGCATAGGCAAAGAAATTGTGAGTAGCTCACGTATAAGAGAATTTATATTAGAGGGAGAATTTAAGAAAGCAAAGATAATGTTAGGGAAAGATTATTTCATAGAAACAGAAGTAATAAAAGGTTCAGGTTTAGGGGAAAAAATAGGGTATCCTACGGCTAATTGTGATTGGCAAGGTTTCGTTATCCCTAAAAGAGGGGTTTATTCTGCTTATGTTCTTTTTGATAGTAAATTATACTTAGGAGCAGTGAATATAGGGTATAACCCAACGGTTAATAATCAAAGAAGAATTTCTTTGGAAGTTCATATTATTGATTTTAATGAGAATATAGTAGGTAAAAGGATAAAGATAATATTCCTAGAAAAAATACGTAGAGAGAAAAAATTCTCTTCCTTAGGTAAATTAGCACTGGCTATAAAGAAAGATTTAGAAATAATACGTAAGAATAAATATGAATTGCCTAAAATTTAATTAAATATAAATAGGAAAAATTTTTATTCCCCACCACAATATATAGAGCTAAGTTTATAAATGTTGCACAACCTGCTGTATTCTTGTAAGTTACAGCAAAAAAATCTTGACAATATTTTTAGGGAGTATTATATTATCATTGTGGAGTAAAGTGGAATAAAGTGGTATGTGGTATGGGGAATATACACACTCTTTAGATGTAAAAGATAGATTTGTCCTTCCTGCTAAATTCCGTGAAAAGATTAGAGAAAGAAAAATCAGTAATTTTTATATAACTCGTGGATTAGATGGCTGTTTATTTATTTTCTCGGAAGATGTATGGAGAGGATTGGAAGAAAAACTAAAGTCTTTCTCTATTACTAAACAGCAAGCGAGAGTATTTAATCGTATATATTTTAGTGGAGCATTAGAAGTATCTCCTGACTCTCAGGGGAGAATAACCTTACCTTTATATTTGAAGGAGTTTGCAGGAATTAAAAAGGATATAGTAATAATAGGAGTCTCGTATAGGATAGAGATTTAAGATGAACAGCGTTGGGAAAATTTTTATAATGATAATAGAAAAAATTTTGAAGATATTGCCGAGGGGTTAATTGAATGATGATAAGAGAACATTACCCTGTAATGTATAAAGAAGTAATAGAATGGTTATCTTTAAAAAACAGGAAGATAATAGTAGATTGCACTGTGGGGGTTGCTTCTCACGCTTCTAAATTCTTTGAGGTATTAGATAAAGATGCCTTTCTTATCGGTATAGATAAAGATGGTGAATCTCTTAAAGTAGCAAAAGATAGACTTAGCTGTTATTTTCCTCGTTATAAACTTTTTAAGGAAGATTTTAAAAATTTAGATTTAGTTTTAGAACAATTAGGAATAGAAAAAGCAGATATTTTCTTTTTTGATTTGGGTATATCTAGTTATCAGTTGTCTGATTCTCAAAGAGGTTTTAGTTTCTCTAAAGATGGTCCTTTAGATATGCGTATGGATAGAACAGCTTTTTTATGTGCTTCCGACCTTCTTAACTATTTAAGTGAGTACGAATTGAATAAGATTTTTAAAAAATTTGGAGAGGAAAGATTTGCTAAACGCATAGCTCAAAGAGTAGTAGAGAAAAGAAGAGATGCTCCTATAACCACTACTTACCAGCTTAGTAGTATTGTTTCTGAAGCGGTTTCTTATTTAGGGAGTAATCGTATACATCCTGCTACAAAAGTTTTTCAAGCCCTGCGTATAGTAGTTAACAGAGAGTTAGATTCATTAGAAATAGGTTTAAAAAAAGCAATTACCCGTCTATCTAAAGGTGGTAGAGTAGGAGTTATTTCTTTTCATTCCTTAGAAGATAGGATAGTAAAACATACCTTAAGAGAGTTTTCCTTGAAAGGTGAAGTGAAAATCCTTAACAATAAGCCCTTGATGCCTTCTGAGGAAGAACTAACCGTAAATAGTTCTTCTCGTTCAGCTAAACTAAGGATTGCGGAAAAGTTGTGAAGTTTATGGTTAAGAAATTAATCGGAATAGTATTCTTGTTTTTGTTTTCTTTTTTTTATCTTCATCAGAAAATAAATATATATGTAGAAGCTTACAAGTTAAATTATAATCGCAAAATATATAATGAGCTAGTCCATACTTTAGATGACATCCGTTACCATTTCTATAAAAGAGTATCGTTAAATAAAATAAACTTGTGGGTAGAAAAGCAAAATTTTGATTTTGCTAAAGAAAAGATGGTTTTAGCTCTAAATAAAGATTCTTCTCATAGGTTGAATGATAATTATCGTAATAAAAATAATATAAAGACTCCTTTCTTAGCTTCCTATTTTTATCGTTTCTTTAATTTTTCTATAGTTCCAAAAACTTTAGCAGGAGTTCCATAAAAAATAATTTTTTAGAGTGAAGAATAAGAATATAAAGTTAAATGAATATTTTTTAATTTTTATATTTTCTTTGCTCTTTTTGGGGTTGATATTTCGTATAGTCCACCTTCAAATTTTTAAAAGGGAATTCCTACAAAATTTTGCTATTAGACAACATTACAAGTTTATTCCTATAAAAGGCGAAAGAGGAAGAATTTTTGATGCTTGTGGTAGATTACTTGCCACAGATATAAGTGTTTTTTCTGTTTATGCTGATCCTCGCTCGTTAGATAATAAAGTTCATGCGGCTAAACTTTTAGCTGATATCTTAGATTTGAATGAAAAAGAATTGTTAGATAAGTTTAATAAAGATAGAGATTTTGTATGGGTTAAGAGGAAAATAATGCTTGATATTAAGAAGAGAATAGAAAGTTTAAATATTAAAGGGATAGGGTTTGTTGAGGATAAGACGCGTTTTTATCCTCAAGGTGAACTTTTATCTCATGTTTTAGGCGGAGTTAATATAGATAACGAAGGTATAGAGGGGTTAGAACTATTTTACGATAAAGAGCTTAAAGGTAAAGACTTCAGTTTATTTGTAAGAAGGGACGGTGTTTCTAACGAAATTATCCTTTCTCCCCAGAATTTACAATTACAGAGAGGTAAAGATATATTTTTAACTATAGATGCACAAATCCAGTATTGGGTAGAAAGTTATCTTGAGCAAACGGTGAAAGAATATTCTGCTAAAGGTGGAAGTGTGATAGTTATGCAACCCTTTACCGGGGAAATCTTAGCTTTGGGGAATTATCCTACCTATGATCCTAATTATATAAGTTCTACTCCCTTAGAGAAACGTAGAAACGTAGCAATTACTGATTTTTTTGAGCCTGGTTCTATTTTTAAATTAGTTACTTTAATAGCATCTTTGGATAAAGGAGTTTTTTCTTTGAATGACAAAATTTTTTGTGAAAATGGAGAGTATAAGATACCTGGTTCTATACTTCACGATTGGAAACCTTATGGGTATTTGAGCTTTAAGGATGTTTTTAAGAAATCTAGTAATATCGGGGTAGCAAAAATAGCTAATGCTTTAGGCAAGGAATTATTTTACAATTATATAAGGAAATTATGTTTTGGAGAGAAGACAGGTGTGGATTTGCCGGGAGAGAGTAGTGGAGTGGTAAAAGATTTGAAGAATTGGTCAAAAACATCTCCTTACATTATTCCTATGGGGCAAGAAATAGGTGTTACTGTTTTACAACTTGCCCGTGTAGTAGCAAGCGTTGTTAACGGTGGGTATATAGTTAAACCCCATGTTGTAAAAAGAATCGTAGGCGATAATGGTTTTACTCAAGAAACACAGTTAGAATTAAAAGAAATTGTATCTTCTAAAGTAACAAATAAAGCAAAGGAGATATTAGTTGAAGTGGTAGAGGAAGGAACGGGTAAGTTGGCAAAGATTGAGGGGTTGACTGTGGGAGGTAAAACAGGGACTGCACAGAAATTTGATTTTCAAGTAGGGAGATATTCTGAGTATGCTTATCGTGCTTCTTTTGTAGGATTTGTGGAAAAAGATAGTCTTTGTTTTGTTATATGTGTGACAATAGATGAACCACAAAAGGCCCATTTAGGAGGTGTTGTGGCTGCCCCTCTTTTTAAGAAAATTGCTCAGAAGCTTATAGATTATCAAAATGCAGGAGTAAAAGAGGTAGTTAGTTTGTCCCTCCCATAATTAAATTATCTTTTGTTTATGAGATTAAAAGAAATATTACCTCTCTTAGAAATTCCTTCCCATCCCGAAGAGTTATT
>JAMWDA010000080.1 GCA_023818995.1 Candidatus Omnitrophota bacterium | reverse complement strand
TATAGAAATAGCACGATCCAAGATAATTTTCTTATTGGATAACTCCTCTATGGTCTGAATTAATCTCTTAGTAGATTCTTCACCTCTATTGAACTCAATACCTGCGTATAGATCTTCACTGTTTTCTCTAATTACTACAATACTGATATCTTTGCGAGCAAAAGGTATGCCTTCAATATAATATGCTGGTCTTACACAAGCAAAAAGATTAAGAGTTTGTCTTAAAGCAACATTAACTGAACGAAAACCACTACCTACAGGAGTGATAATAGGTCCTTTTATTGCCACTTTATTTTTTCTTATCGAAGCTAATGTTTCTTGAGGGAGAAGTTCTCCTTTTTCTTTTAATGCTGGCTCACCAGCTAAGGCTATCTCCCATTGAACATCTAAACCTGTAGCATCTATACATTTCCTTGTTGCCTCTATAACTTCCGGACCTATACCATCACCAGGAATAAGAGTAACTCTATAAGCCATCAAACCTCTAACTTTAAATCTCCGTATTTCTTTAAATAGTTAATAATTCCCCCTAATCTTATAAGTTCTTTTCTGAAGTTATCAAAGGGAGTAAATCTAACAATTTCTTCATTCGTTTTCTTAGAAATGACACCTTTCTCCAGATCAATAACAATCTCATCGTTCTCATTAATATTGGTAGTGTCTGCTTCAACTAAGGGTAACCCAATGTTATAAGAGTTTCTATAAAATATGCGGGCAAAACTTTTCGCAACCACACAAATTATTCCTGCTTCCTTTATCACCCAAGGAGCTTGTTCTCGCGATGAACCTAACCCAAAATTAACTCCTCCTACAACAATAGATTTGCCAGGAATTATTTGGCTATAAAAATTTGGCCTGATATCTTCAAAGAGATACCGGGAAAGTTCTCTCATATCGCTGATGGAAAATTTATACCTACCAGAAATTATAAAGTCAGTATTTATATTATCTCCAAATTTATAAACTTTACCTTCTAATCTCATAATCTTTCAAACTCCACTACATTTTTAACCTTACTTAAAGCTACTTCTTTGGTAATTACTCCTTGACGGTATAATTCCTTGAGACATTTATCCATAGTGTGCATACCGTACTGTGCACCCATCTGTATTAGAGAGGGTATCTGAGCTATTTCTCCCTCACGAATTAAATTTCGTATACCCGGTGTAGCTACCATAATCTCTGTAGCTAAAACGCGACCTTTTTTATTAGCACGAGGAAGAAGTAATTGTGAAATAACACATTGCAAACTATCGGCTAACTGTATCCTTATCTGCTTTTGTTGATGAGGAGGAAAAACATCAATTATTCTCTGAACCGTCTGGGGAGCATCAGGAGTATGAAGTGTAGCTAATACGAGATGTCCTGTCTCTGCAGCAGTTAATGTTGTAGCGATGGTCTCTAAATCACGCATCTCACCTACTACAATAACATCGGGATCTTGTCTCAAGGCTCTCTTTAAAGCCTCAGAGAAAGAATGAGTATCAGCATAAACTTCCCTCTGCTTTATAATGCTTTTCTTATTAGAATGATAAAATTCTATCGGGTCTTCAATAGAAATAATTATACTTTCTCTTTCGTTATTAATTATATTGATCATTGAAGCTAATGTTGTGCTTTTGCCCATACCTGTTGGACCAGTTACCAAAACTAAGCCATTTGGTTTACGCACTAAATCGTAAACTATCGGTGGTATACCCAACTCCTCTATAGAAGGTATCTCATAAGGAACCCTACGAAAAGCTGCTTCTACGTTACCTTTCTGATAGTGAACATTAACTCTAAATCTATCTAAACCAGGGACACTGAAAGAAAAATCCAATTCTTTATCCTCCTCAAAATTAGCTTTCTGTTCATCGTTAAGGATGCTATAAATAAGATACTTGGTATTCTCAGGAGAAAGAGGTTCTAAATCAGTAACTAAAAGTTTTCCATCTATTCTTAATATCGGTGGACTATTAACAGTAAGATGTAGGTCACTAGCATTTTTCTCCATCGTTAACTTGAAAAGATAGTTCATATCTACCATATGCCCTCCCTATAAATATTTTCGGGGGTCAGTTACCTTACCTTTCAAAGCAGAAGCAGCTACTGTGGCAGGTGAACCTAAATATATAAACGCATTGGGATTACCCATTCTCCCTTTAAAATTCCTGTTCGCTGTAGAAATAACTATTTCTCCATCACTAGGAATACCTTGATGTGTTCCTACACAAGGTCCACAACCAGGAGGCAAAACTATCGCTCCTGCATCAGTAAGAACTCTTATAATTCCTCTATTTAAAGCATCAATAAAAATCCTCTTAGAAGCAGGAGCTACTAAAAATTTGACATATCGATTAACCTTTCTGCCTTTTAAAATTCTTGCTGCTATTGTTAAATCTTCAAGCCTACCATTTGTACAGGTGCCTAAGAAAGCTGTCTGTATAGGAATATCTTTTATCTCCTCTATAGAAGCTCCATTATCTACGGTATGCGGTTTAGCTATATACGGTGTCAAAGAGGAAACATCAAACTCTAAAACTTTCTCATAATTAGCATCTTTATCAGGATAAACCGCTTTATACTTTTTTATACCAATTCCCTCCAAAAACTTAAATACTTTTTCATCAGGAGTAATAATTCCACACTTAGCTCCAAACTCTATAGTCATATTCGTCAAAGTTAAACGTGCTTCTAAAGACATTCTCCTTACCACTTCTCCCTCAAACTCTACCGCTCTATAAGTTGCTCCATTAGCTCCTAATTTATGAATAATGTACAAAGCTATATCTTTACTGAAAACACCGTGGGGAATTTTTCCTTTAATAATTATCTTGTAGGTAGGAGGCACCTTAAACCAGTTCTTACCTGTAATAAGAGCAACAGCCAAATCTGTAGAACCCACTCCTAAAGCTAATACCCCCAATGCTCCCGCTGTGGAAGAATGTGAATCAGCACCGAGGACCAAATCGCCCGGCCGAACAAATCCCTCCTCTATAACCAATTGATGAGATATACCACAACCTCCATCAAAAAGATAGTTACCAAACTTATGTTTAAATTCTCGCATCCTCTTATGAATACTTGATACACCTATATTAGGCGAAGGAGCATTGTGGTCTATGAACATTGCATAGCGTTTAGGAAAGGGTATCTTGATTTCTTGTTGAAACTTAGCTAATGCATCTAAAACTAAGGAGGTGGTCCCATCTTGAGAAAAACAAAAATCAACCTTACATACTCCTACACACCCACTAAATAGGGGCTTTTTACTATGTTCAGAAAGAATCTTTTCAACTACCGTCACCCCATTTCTAATTATGTAAAGTTGGTTTTCATAAGGTAAATTCTCTTGGATAATTTCGTGAGGAGAATTTTATTTAAATTTATAGGGAAAATTAATTAGGGTTATCCCTTTTGATCTTAAATATCTTTCTTATTCCACTAAAGAACCGCTTCTTAAGAGGTTCTTTGGTGGTTGGTAATACTTCTCTTTTTTCTCGTATTTCTTCTCTCCCTATCTTCTCCTCTTTTTTTAATTCTTCGCTCTTAGTTTTTTCTTTCTTTTCCTTCTTCTTTTTCTTCTCTATCCTTGTTAACTCTAATATAGATAACTTTGCTCCATCACCTTTTCTATAACCTAAATCAATTATTCTCGTATATCCACCACTCACATCTTTGAATCTAGGGGCTAACTCGTCAAACAACCGTTTAACTAGTTTATGTTCGCCAATAAATTTATAAGCGAGCCGCCGGGAAGCTAAATCGTTACGTTTACCCCAAGTTATCAATCTATCTATCCATCTTTTTACTACCTTAGCTTTTGTTTCTGTAGTTTTTATCTTCTCAGAAATCAATATACTCCGGACTAAACTTCTTATTAAAGCTCTCCTCTGAGCTCTTGAACGATTTAACTTGTATCTTTTCTTTCTATGTCTCATATAATACTTGATTATTACACCTGTTGGAGTTTATTCCTATCTATGGTCATACCCAAAGATAAACCCATACTTTTTAAAAGATTAATTATCTCTTGAAGAGATTTTTTACCAAAATTTCTATAAGAGAGCATCTGTACCTCTGTCTTCTCTACTAAATCAGCAAGTATTTTTATATTCGCCTCTCGCAAACAGTTAGCGCTCCTCACAGAAAGTTCAAGCTCAGATACGGGTAGCTTAAGTTTTTCGTATAAAGATAATTCCTCAGGAGTTAATTCCGGTACCTCCTCCTCTTCAGGTACTTCGCCTAAGAAAAAGAAAAGTTCGAGGTGTTTGGTAAGTATCTTGGCCGCATATATCAATGCTTCCTTAGGCTCTATACTTTCATTTGTCCATATCTCTAAAATTAAGCGGTCGTAATCAGTGCGAGTACCCACACGAGTATTTTCTATTTTAAAAGCTACTTTTTTTATAGGTGTAAATATGGAATCTATTGGAATAGTACCTAAAGGGGCATCCTCCTTTTTATTAAATTCAGCAGGAACAAATCCCCTCCCTCTACTTACTTCCATCTCTACATTAAAACGTGCATCTTTAGAAGTTAACGTAGCAATATGTAAATTGGGATTTACCACTTCAATGCTCTCATCAGTAATAATATCTTTGGCAGTAACTTTTTTTTCTCCCTCTGCTTTTATATATATTTTTTTAGGTGACTTGGAATAAGACTTTAAAACTAAATTTTTTATATTGAGAATTATTTCAGGAAGATCCTCCAAAACCCCTTCAATAGTGGAAAATTCGTGAGAGACACCTTCTATCATTATAGAACTAACCGCCGCTCCCTCTATAGAAGATAACAAAACCCTCCTTAAAGAATTACCTAAAGTTGTCCCATACCCCTTTTCTAAAGGTTCAGCGATAAATTTGCCATAATAATGTGAATAGGTCTCTTCTTCTACAACTATTCTTTTAGGTAATTGAAAATCACGCCATTTTATACCCATATATTTACCTCCTACATTCCAATTATTAAATTACTTGGAATACAACTCCACGATTAGCTGCTCATTTATAGGCAAGCCTAAATCCTCTCTTTGAGGCAACTTTATTATTTCTATCTTTAAATTACTTTTATCCACTGTTAACCATTGAGGAACACTTCTCTCTTTAGAATTAATATCTATATTATCCTTAATCATCTTAATTATACTATCCTTAGCTCTTATCTCGAAAACTTCACCCTCATTTACTAAATAAGACGGTATATCTATCCGTCTATTACCTTTAAATACAAAACCATGCCGAACGAATTGTCTGGCTTGCAAACGAGAGAAAGTAAGAAGAGCACGGTAAATAACATTATCCAAACGTCTTTCTAAAAGTTGGATTAAAACTCTACCCGTTGCCCCTTTAGAATGAGAAGCTAAAGAAAAGAATCTTCTAAATTGTCTCTCTAATAAACCATACATACTTTTAACTTTTTGTTTCTCCCTTAATTGTAAAGCATAATAAGACTCTTTTGTCTGCTGCAATTTACCATGCATGCCCGGGGGATAAGGACGCTTAGCAAATGCACATTTCTCTGTACTACAACGCAAGCCTTTTAAAAATAACTTCATTCCTGCCCGACGACATATTTTACACAAAGATCCTAAATTTCTTCCCATAAATAACCTCTCCCTTTATACTCTTCGTTTCTTCCTTGGTCTACAACCATTATGAGGAGAAGGAGTAACATCCTTAACCTTCTTAATATTTAATCCTGCTGCCTGTAGAGACCTTATTGCTGACTCTCTTCCCGGACCAGGCCCTTTAACTAAAACTTCTACTTCCAAAATACCTATACCTTTAACCCTCTTGGCAACATCCACAGCTGCTAATTGTGCAGCATAAGGAGTCGATTTCTTGGTCCCCTTAAATCCAATTAAACCTGCCGATGACCAAGCGATAGTATTACCTACCATATCCGTAACAGTTATAATTGTATTATTAAAAGTAGAATTTATATGAACCACACCTTTATTAGAAGTAAGATGAAACTTTTTTTTCTTTTCTCTACCTTTCCTTGCCATCTCTTCTTCCTTAACCTATTAGGACTGTTTTTTTATACCCCCTACTCGTGGTCTAGGACCTTTTCTCGTCCGCGCATTACGTCGGGTATGTTGGCCTCTCACAGGCAACCCTTTCTTATGTCTCGATCCTCTATAAGAACCAATCTCTATTAATCTTCTAATATTCTGAGCCATCTCTCTCCTTAATTCTCCCTCTATCTTGTAATGCGACTGGATATAAGAAGCAATTTTAGCAATCTCATCATCGGTTAAATCCTTAGCTCTTTTCTCAGGGTCAACCCCTGTAGCTTCTAAAATATCCATAGAGTTTGATGGGCCTATACCATATATATAACGCAAGGATATTTTCGTTTTTAAATTCCTTGGTATATCAACACCTAAAATTCTTGGCATAAATCCCCCTTAACCTTGCCTCTGCTTATGTTTGGGATTCTTACAAATTACTCTAACTACTCTTTTCCGTACAACTATCTTACACTTATCACAAATTCTCTTTGTAGAAGATCTTACTTTCATATTTTATTTATACCTATAAATAATCCTACCCCGATTTAGATCGTAAGTGGAAATCTCTAATTTTACTTTATCCCCTGGTAGAATCTTTATAAAATGCATTCTCATCTTACCACTTACATGTGCTAACACTATGTGACCATTATCTAATTTAACTCTAAACATAGCATTTGGTAACGACTCGGTAATCTCTCCATCTACTTCTATTAATTCTTCTTTCCCCATATTTAAAATCTAACTACCTCCATCCAAAATTATCTTGTGATTACCCACGGACCTCGACGAGTGACAGCTACAGTATGTTCAAAATGGCAACTCAAAGAGTTATCTCTTGTTTTTGCTGTCCATCCATCATCTAAAATTACAATATCACTATTTCCATAAGAAATCATTGGTTCAATAGCTATAACCATACCTTCGGTAAGAAGCTCTCCTTCACCTCTGATACCGAAATTGGGAACCTCAGGATAACAATGTAGGACTTTACCTATTCCGTGTCCAACAAATTTTCTTATTACAGAAAAACCATTTTTCTCTACATAATTCTGTATAGCAAATCCTATATCTCCTATATGAAAACCAACCCTTGCTTTCTTTATACCCTCCTTCAATGCTTGCCAACAAATTCTTATTAATTTCTTTGCTTCAGAAGATATTCTCCCTACAGGATAAGTATAAGCACAATCAACAAAAAGACCTTTATACTTTAAACCTAAATCCACACTAACTATGTCTCC
>JAMWDA010000079.1 GCA_023818995.1 Candidatus Omnitrophota bacterium | reverse complement strand
AATTAACTCCTTTTTAATTTAAATTTATATTAAATAAACATAGATTATAAAAAAACCCTGTATCTATATCGATACAGGGTTTAAAAATTATTCCTAAAAATGTTTTCTACCAATCTTAATAAGGGGGTGGATAACCACCACCAGGCATTCCAGCCGGAGGCATATTACTCTTCTCTTCTTCAGGTATTTCGCTAACTAATGCCTCTGTAGTAATCAAAAGAGACGCTATAGAAGCTGCTTTTTGGAGAGCTGTCCTAGCCACCTTTTTAGGGTCAATTATCCCGGCAGCGAACATATCAGTAACTAAATTTCTCTCAGCATCAAACCCTGTATTTACCTTTTCTTTTTTTAGTTGTTCAACAATAACAGAACCTTCAAAACCAGCGTTAGTCACAAGCTGACGTAAAGGCTCTTCTAAAGCTTTTTTTATAATATTTACCCCAATCTGTTCATCGCCATTTAAATTTAACTTTTCTAAACTAACTATACTACGAAGAAGTCCAATCTCTCCCCCTGGTATAATTCCTTCTTCCACAGCAGCCTTAGTAGCATGTAAAGCATCTTCTACTCTGGCTTTCTTTTCCTTCATTTCTGTTTCAGTAGCTGCACCAACATTTATTCGAGCTACTCCTCCTGCTAACTTTGCTAATCTTTCCTCTAATTTTTCTCTATCGTAATCAGAATCTGTTTCTTCTTTTTGCTTTCTAATCTGATTGATTCTTCCCTGAATAGCTGATTGTTTACCCGCACCTTCTATAATGGTTGTATTTTCCTTATCTATCTTCACCTTTTTTGCTCTACCTAAATCATCGAGGGAAATATTTTCCAACTTTATACCTAAATCTTCAGTAATTGCTCTTCCTCCCGTTAAAATAGCTATATCTTCTAACATTGCCTTACGTCTGTCACCATAACCGGGAGCCTTTACAGCAGCGCAAGAGAATGTTCCTCTTAATTTATTCACCACCAAAGTTGCTAATGCTTCTCCCTCTACATCTTCAGCAATTATCAAAAGAGGCTTACCCGAACGAGCTATTCTTTCTAAGAGAGGTAATAAATCTTTTATGTTAGAAATCTTTTTTTCATAAATTAAAATGTATGGTTCCTCAAGAATGCATTCCATTTTCTCCGCGTCAGTGATAAAATACGGTGATAAATAACCCTGGTCAAATTGCATTCCCTCCACAACATCTAAGGTTGTAGACATTGTTTTTGACTCATCTACTGTAATAACTCCATCTTTACCAACTTTATCCATAGCATCAGCTATTAATTCACCTATCTGCTTATCTCCGTTAGCTGCTATAGTAGCTACTTGAGCGATCTTTGTTTTATCTCCTTTAACAGGTTTAGCAATCTTCTCTAAATAATCTACAACTACCTCAACAGCTTTATCAATACCTCTTTTTAAAGCCATCGGATTTGCCCCGGCAGTAACATTTTTTAACCCCTCTCTAAAAATTGCCTCAGCAAGAATCGTAGCAGTAGTTGTTCCATCTCCAGCTATATCAGAAGTTTTCTCAGCTACTTCTTTTACCAACTGGGCTCCCATATTTTCGTAAGGGTCCTCCAACTCTATCTCTTTAGCCACAGTTACACCATCCTTTGTAATAGTAGGTGAACCAAACTTTTTTTCGATAACCACATTTCTCCCTTTAGGACCCAAAGTAACCTTAACCGCATTAGAAAGCATTTCTACACCTTTAAGAATTGAACGACGCGCTTCTTCATTAAATACAAGTTGCTTAGCCATTTCAACACCTCCTCTAATCCAAAATAGCTAAAATATCTTCTTCTTTAACTATCAAATGTTCCTCATCATCAATTGTAATCTCTGTCCCAGAATACTTTCCATAAATAACAGTATCACCAACTTTCACTTTTAAAGGTATTATTTTACCATCATCTGTTTTTCTACCATCTCCTACAGCTATAACTTTACCTCTTTGAGGCTTTTCTTTGGCTGTATCAGGCAATATAATGCCTCCTTTTGTCTTCTCTTCTTCTTCACTAGGTTTAATAAGCACCCTATCACCTATTGGCTTAATCTTCATAATTTCACCCCCTTTTCCTTCTTAATTAGCATTCTTAAGCCCAAATTGCTAATTATTTTACTTTATTAACTAATTTTGTCAATACTGTTCTTTCCTTTGCTATTGTAACGTAAAAATACCATTCTTTTAAATTTTAACTTTTTAACTTCCATTTATCCTAAAATTTAACTATTTATTACTTTACACCAAGCAATGTTTCGTTCTTTTACTTCCCGGACTCCTTAGATATTATTTTTTTACAATTGCCTAATTTATAACATTTAAACTAAAATAATATAAAATCTTCTGTGGAACTTTTACTAATATCTATTTTAAACCTAAATATAGAAAAATAGAATAATACCAATATTCAGACAAACGTTTTTCGGAAGGATTTATCAATATTTTACCGAATATAGGATTGGTGAGATTTTAATAAACCTCAACTTTACCATCTCAAAATAATGGGCAAAGTATCTTTCTCTAAATATTCTTATTAAATGAGAATAATAAGACATCAAAATTTTATCTACCATTTTATAATTAAATTTTTAATTTTATTAGGCAAGTATTCATTAGATAAAAATTTACAAAAATTATTTCTACCTATTAGGTAAGGCGCAATTAATAATATTTATAATTCAATATTAATTAATTCAAATAAATCTCCTTTATATCTTGCGGCTATTGTAAGCCCAATTAAGTAAATCCCATCGCTGTTTTTTCTTCTACATAGCAAATCACCTTTCCTACAATTCTTCTTTATCTGAGCGATATGTCTCTTCATAGCTCTCCATATTTTAATCTGACATCTATCTTCTTAGGTAAGTCTTCTCCCCATATAATAACGACAATACCACTAGAACCATCCAAGAGGGGCATACTTATAAATCCATCCTTTCTTTCTCCATACAGAAAGTGATTGAATAGGATTGACACAAAAATAATTTAATTTTTAATCATGTATTTCTAAACATAGCTTAGCTTTCTTAAACCAAAATGAAGGAAATTATTTACAGCAATCGGTAATATATTAACCCCCAAACCCACCCATTTCCAACATTTGTTTAGGTATAAGTTCAAGTTTAAAATCTTTATCAAACTATTCTTTTTTCATCTCTTAATTAGCGTTTCTCATTACATTTTATATATAGTTAAAAATCTAAAACATTTCATTCTTTTTTCGGAATTAACTTATCTATTGCATATTTTGTATAAATAAATGACACGCCACAAAAAATTAATCCAAGAATAATAAAACTAATAATCTTATAAATAACCGATAATTTAAATAAATCAACAAAAACCACTCTTAACAATGTAAACCCGAATATTATAATAAATCCTACTTGTCTAAAAGCCTTCTCTTTAATTAAAAATCCTATTAAAAAAAGAAAAAATCCTAATATACCTAACCCGAGAGAAACCCATGTATATTTAATATATTTAAAAATCGCTAATATTGATAAACAAGAACCAAGATAAAATATAGATGATACCAAATATTTTTCAAATGATTTTATAATATCGTTAATGAACTTAATTTTAAAAAATCTATAAATAAAATATTCCACGAAAGCATAAGCTATTAGCCAATATACAAGAAGCAACTTTTGAAATCCATTTATGATACGATAGTTATTATAAAAACAGAAACGCAAAGAAGCCCAGACTAAAAGCAGTAAAGCATATAAACGAATATATTTATCAAAAATTAATATTCCCATAACCAATACCAATAAAGATTCTAAAAAAATACTAAATGTTAACCATAACGGTTTAACCAGTTCTCCAATATACATAGTCAAATACATTACAGAAAATCCAGAATAGAAATTTTGTAGAACTACTTCAGAATTAGAATCGCCTTTTTTATTATATAAGAAACGATATAAACTAAAACAAACAGCTGTAGAAATAAACCCAATAAAATATAGTAAAGCTGGGTAACTCAATAAAAATGATATAATGTAATGTCACTTGTGGAAAAAATGAGAAAATATTTTCAGGAGGTGGCATTATGAATTATGCAGGGATAGACTTACATAAGCACTCCACTTATGTAAGTGTAATGAAGGAAGATGGAGAGATAATAGGTCAGATGAGGGTCAGAACAAATCCGGAAGAATTGAGGTTACTGCTGGATAAAATTCCCAAACCATTTTCAGCAGTGCTGGAAACAAGCGGGAATTGGTATTGGGTATATGATTTAATTGAGGAGAGTGCCCCAAAGGCAACAATGAGTAAAAGAAATAAATCTAAGATTTGATTATTAATTATCTTTGAAGCTTCAAAGTGATACATCGCGTAGGTAGTAAAATAAACAATAGCCCACCCCCCACCTAAAAGCCCTCTCCCATAATTAATAAATTTATCTATTTTTTCAAACTTTTCCCCTAAAAATAAATAAAGTTCCTGCTATAAGATACCCCAACAATATTTTTGCTAATGGACCAAGACGCATAAATGCATATGTAAACAGAATAGTAGCTACAATACTTACTATCCAAAAAATAAACATTACCAGCTCATCTTTTTAAATTTATATATAAAATAAATAAATTAAAATATGCCTTCTATCTATTGAATAGAAAGGTTTCTTAATCAATAGGGGAGTGAATTCTTATTTTTAAGATTTTTTTATTTTAGGCGTTCTTTTCTGCAATATCACCGGCTATAGGAAGTTTAAAACGCTCTCCTTGATAGGCTTTAATCATTAAGATTATCCAAAGAATAAAAGATGCTAATGATACCAATATATTTATAAACCAACCTACAAATGGTATAAATCCCAAAACCACAGAAACTAAAAACAAGAATCCAAAAACCACTATTGATTGCATAGCGTGAAAACGCACAAATTTGTTCTCTTTTTCAATGACATAAAAGATAATCCCTGTTATAAAACCTAAAAGATAACTCAGAAGCGCTGCTAAATTTGCATTAATTCCTGTTGATGTTTTTCCTAAATCTTTTTGCTCCATATTCCACCTCCTTTTATTTTCGTTCTTTCGCAAGAACTTTGTTTATATTCTTAAATACAAGATGTATTATAATCACAAAATAAATATTCCTTTAACGCACCTTAATATATCTAAACACACAATAAACAGGAAACAAACAAGATACACTTAAACATCCATATAAAATATCTAAGTATGCTTTTATCTCTGTAGCTTTATAGCTCTACAGGGTTATTATCTCCACAACTACTTTAAGCCTAAGCAAAGACTTAATAACTTAATACCAGCCGAAACACAAGGGAAAAGCTTCCTTACTATCACTCTAAATGGAAGTTGTTCTGTATATTCTTATATGTTGTCACAGAGCAGTTCTTTGAAAATTTATTTGTTTTCAGCATCTAAGATCTGGCTTTTGATCTCTAAAATTATCCACCAACCTACTACTGTTAGAAAATTTGAGATCTTATCATATTTGATATATGCTATAAACACTTTATCTACCTGGCAGAGGTTATATCTATTATGAAAAAATCTTTAATCTTTCCTTATACAATAGTTTATTATACAAGAAATTTATTATAAAACAAGCGGATAAATGTTTTTTGTTGTTGCAACATAAAAATGTCCTCTTTCTTACCTTATTCTTAACAGATAATCCAACTTGTAGAAAGCCTAAAATAGTAGGGGTATTTCTTTTACTTTCATTAACCCTTTTAAAACTATATTTAATCCCTTCGTATATTAACTACTCTTCCACTGTGAGGGTAATTACTTCTTGCATCTTTACCCCCTTGGAAGGATTATTGTTAAAGGGATGCTAAGGATTAAATTCTATGTTAGATATAAAGCTTTAGTGTCTAATTTTAAGGAAATTAAACCATCTTATTTAGATGAGCGGGTAAATATCTTTGGCCTGTGTTCATTGAGTTATGTTTATAGGGCAATTTTGTATAGGTTTTTGCCGGAGAAAACCAAAAGGGGTGATTAAGTTTGTTCTCTCCTCCTCAGCAGTAAATTTAATGCAGCCGATTAATAGCAACACTTCTATATTACCCAAGAATTGTTTTTTATTCATTTAGGATTGTCTCCATAATCTAATAATTAACTTTATTACCAAATAAACAAAAAATAATCCTACCATACCAAATAAAACTGATAAAAATATCCAAACACCTTTTTCACCAAAGAATATGCTCAAAATATACAATATTCCTACAAAAATAATACCAGCAAGTATCCCTATCGCCCTACCTGCCAAACTAATCTTGGGATTTATCATAAATACCCCCTAACCCAAAAAGCAACTCCCTCTTTTTAAAGAATTGCCTTAAATTTAATCTATTTAACCCTCAGCAATACTTCGCAATTTTAGAAGTATTATACCGCTTTTAGAAGTGAATAAAACTTTAATTAAGGAAAGCAGGTAAAGATAATTGTACACTTTCGTATTTAGGCGTTCTTTAAAAAACAATATGTTTACACATAACTTGTGTTTATTGATCATCTCTTAACTGGCTTATAATCCCCTAAATAGAAAAATTTAACTTATGTCTCGTTTAAAGTAATTTTTATATTAATACAACTTATCAATTCTTTAAATTATTTAAACTTTGAACCTTGAATCTTGAATTTTGAAACCTCAACGTGTTTCCATAGCTCATATAGGTAGACTAATAATTAGTTTACATTTAAGGTTCAACTTTATTTGTAAGGTTTCAATCCCTCATAGGTAGGCTAACAACAATGTTTTCTTCTGAAACTACAGACAAAATGCAAGAGTTTCAATCCCTCATAGGTAGGCTAACAACGAAATCTGTAAAAAGGAATGGTAAAAAAAAAAAAGGGTTTCAATCCCTCATAGGTAGGCTAACAACGGTTTGTCTGGGATAAAACAGGAGGCGGAATTAGTTCGTTTCAATCCCTCATAGGTAGGCTAACAACGTGGCTGGAAAAAATTTGAAGATTTAACTTATTCAGAGTTTCAATCCCTCATAGGTAGGCTAACAACTTTCTTTAAGGAGACAACTTGAACAACTTGAACTTGGTTTCAATCCCTCATAGGTAGGCTAACAACAATACCCACAACTTTTTTCATTGCACAATATATTGAAGTTTCAATCCCTCATAGGTAGGCTAACAACAAACCATAATCTTTGTTCGTGAAAGGTAACACAACCGTTTCAATCCCTCATAGGTAGGCTAACAACGATGAAGTTTATAGATACTTTACTTTTACCGCAAGACGTTTCAATCCCTCATA
>JAMWDA010000078.1 GCA_023818995.1 Candidatus Omnitrophota bacterium | reverse complement strand
TTCTTTTAAAGATAAATTGGTTATCTTAGATGGTGCTGTGCTCACCTTAATTTCTTGCATAGAATCAGGTAAATCTTCTTTTTCAATAATATTACCTTTACATAGAATAATTGCTCTTTCAATAACATTCTCTAACTCTCTAACATTACCCGGCCAATCGTAAGTTAAAAATATCTCTTTAACATCTGAAGAAAAACTTTCTATCTTTTTATCTCTTATTTTCTCTCTATACTTATCTAAAAAATATTCAGCTAAAAGTAGTATATCTTCATCTCGCTCTCTTAGGGGTGGAACAAGTATAGGCACTACATTTAAACGATAATAAAGGTCCTCTCTAAACATACCATTTTTTATAAGCTTGGTTAGGTCTTGATTAGTAGCAGCAATTACCCGCACATCTACCTTTATAGTCTCTGAATCACCCACTCGTTCAAACTCTCCTTGCTGTAGCACTCTTAGAAGCTTAACTTGTAGTTTGGGACTGAACGTATCTATTTCATCAAGAAATATCGTTCCTCCATTAGCTGATTCAAATCTACCCTTTCTATCCCTAATGGCTGTGGTAAAAGAACCTTTAACATGCCCGAACAACTCACTTTCTAAAAGATTTTCTGGTAGAGCTCCACAACTAACCTCCACAAAGGGTCTATCTTTCCTCAAAGGATTACCGTAATGCAAAGCATGAGCAATTAACTGCTTACCTGTTCCACTCTCTCCTTGAATAAGCACAGTTGCATTGGTAGGAGCTACCACTTCTATCAGATTGTATATTTTTTGCATTTTAGGATGTCTACCAACGATATTATAAAATTTTGTTCTAATTGTGCCGTCAAGTTTTTCCTTTAAAGCTCTGTTCTCCTCTATCAATCGCTTCTGTTCAAAAATCCTCTGAATAACTAATTTTATCTCGTTATCTATTATTGGCTTTGTAATATAATCGAAAGCTCCCAGTTTCATTGCTTCTACAGCAGTCTCTATTGAACCATAACCAGTAATAAGGACAACGGTTATTTCAGGATTTATCTCTTTTACTCTCTTCAATAACTCCAAACCATCTACCTTCGGCATTTTTAAATCAGCGATAATTAAATCTAAAGGTGCACTCTTAACCATCTGTAAAGCTTCTTCCCCATCGTTAGCCAAAGATACATTGTAACCTTCAAATCTTAAAAGTTCGTATAAAGATTTCCTCGTTAATGGTTCATCATCAGCTATAAGAATATGTTTATTACCCACAACTAAACCGCTAATTCTTAATCAAAGGAATATATACAGTAAACTCCGAGCCTTTACCTACTTCACTTTCTACATAGATTTTACCACGATAACGATTAATAATCTCACGAGAAATCGCCAATCCCAAACCTGCTCCTTCTCCCATACTTTTTGTAGTAAAGAATGGTTCAAAAATTTTTTCCTGAATATCCTTAGGTATGCCTACTCCATTATCTTTAAAACTTATCTTTATACCACCGTTTTCCAATAAAACTGTAACCTTAAGAACTCCTCCCTCTTTCATTGCTTCACAAGCATTCTTTATAATATTATCAAAAACTACCTTTATACCAAAATCAGATATGTGAGGCAAGCTGGAAGGAAAAAATTTTTCTACTTTTATATTATGCAAAGAAAAACAATTACATCTCATAAGAAAAGCTTCTTCAATTGCTTCCAAAATATTAATCTCTTTATCTTTTAAAGATAAACCCCAAAAGAAATCTAAGAGAGCTTTCACAAAACGCACCAATCTATTTAATCCTTTCTTTGCTTCGGTAAGATAAGATTTAACTAAACTATCTTCATCTAAACAATCCAAAGCTAAATTTACGTAGCGAATAATGCCATCTAAAGGATTATTCACCTCGTGAACAAAACCTCCAATCATCTTGCCTATAGAAGCAAATTTTTCCAATTGGGTAAGTGAAGCCCTTAGTTCTTCTATCTCTTTCTTAAACTGTTCATTTATCCTATGTTGTTCTTTTAGATAATTATTCAAACTATGGATAGCTATCCCTAAATAATTAGCAATCTTCTCTACGGTATTAAGATCGTTATTATCAAATGGGGCTCCATCAAACTTATCCGTTATATTTATAACTCCTACTAATTCTCCCCTAACTTGCATAGGAACGGATATAAACGAACTAGAACAATACCTCCTATTACTATTCATTCTCTTTAAATTACCTTCCTTACCAATATCTCTAACCAGAAGCGGTTTTCTCTGCAAAGCAACCAGCCCTACAATATCCTCTCCCATTCGTTTACGAACGCTCTCTAAAGGAATATCAGATATGTGATGGGCTACTTCTAATATTAATTCTTTTTTACTATTTTCTAAAAGAAAAATAGAACCGGTTTGCGCTCCTACTTCTTTTAAACATCGCTCAAGACTTAAAGATAAGAATTCTTTAATCCGATTATCCCTTTCACTATTCATAGCGTGCATATTTGGTTTAGAAGAAAAGTGAAAAGATTTTATCATTGTATTCTAACTTAATCAAGAACTTTTTGAATGTTTGTTGTTGCAAAATAAAAAGTCAAGATTTTTGCAAAATAGAAATGTCACCTTTTAAAAGAAAATCTTCGATGGTATACACCCGTTGGGTGTAATATTTCTAGTTTGCAGAAAGGTGACATTATTATATTGCAGTAACAGGATTTAAGAAAAATAGTGAGTAAGAGACTAAGAGAACATTTGATATGATTAAAAACAATTAAACACCTTTTTGAGGGGTATAATTATTGGATAAAACTCTACAACACAGATTATCCTCATTTTACTTTAGGCTATAAAAAATCTCTTCAATATGATATTTACTCTTATAATTTACTAATCTTTATTTTTTAAATACTTACATAATTTTTCCCAAGTTTTACGTCCAACTTTACCATCGGGAACTAAACCTTCTCTTTTCTGAAACTCTATTATTGCTTTTTTTGTTTTAGGACCTAATTTACCATCAATTGGGCCGGGTGAAAAGCCTGCATTTTTTAAAGCAGTCTGTATCTGGAAAACACTTATCTTTTTAAAACTTTCTACTTTTTTCTCTCCAACTTGTTCTTTATCTTTATTAACAGAATCTATCCCTTTAACTTGTTCTACATCTTTACCAATTTTTACATTATCTAAAGGCAAAAACCTTTCTTTATATAATCTACTTATCTCTTCCAAAGTTTTATTATCAATGTATCCTGTAACTTTTAAGGATTGGTCTGACTGAAATTTTTTTACCGCATCCCTTGTCCTAAAGCCAATTTTACCATCAATGATACCTGGCCTATAACCTAATTCCTTCAACATCTTTTGAATTTCTTCTACCTTAGAGTTGTAACCGTAAAGTTCACCAAAAATTTGTCTTTCTTCTTTTAATTCCCGCTGAACTATACCCAATATAAAATCACATCCCCCAAGTAAAAAAATAATAGAAAAGGCAATCAATAATTTAATAATTGGTAGTAATCCTTTATAGAATTTATACCAGAATCTACTCATTTCAATTAACTATTATGTAAGGTATGTGTTTAAATAAAAACTATACTTTAAGGTTAGATATTTAGATCTGTTCTTTCTTATCAAAAGAATAGACTATGCCACCAGAAACAACAAACTTTATCGCTTGTTCAATAGTCATATCTAACATTTTTACTTTCTCCTTAGGTAATAAAGCTATTGGTCCGGTAAATGGTGACGGAGGAACGGGTATGAGCACGCTTACTAATTCTTTGCCTGTTTTATGATTAAAATCCTCCATCTCCTCGTTAGTAACAAAACCTAAAGCATAACAATCATTATAAGGGTATTCCACCATAGCTACCTTCTTAAATTTTTCTTTTTCTACCTTATTAAATAAAAAATCTGATAATTGTTTTGCTGGCGGATAAATATAGGCGACAAAAGGAAGTCTTAAGAATATCTTCTCTATAATCACAAAAAGATTTCTTACTATAAAAAAATGGGAAAGTAACCCAACAGTTATAATTATGAGCAAAGTAACTATTAATCCCAGCCCAGGGATAACTATACCATACTTATCTTTTAAGAAAGAATTAATGTATCTACCTAACAAACTATCGGCAAACTTAAAAACTATCAAAATAGTATAAACGGTTATAAATATAGGAAATATCGTAGCTACTCCTGTAAAAAAATACTTACGCATTATCAATAATAAATTTGATTTGGATTTATTTACTTCTTTTTTATTTAACATATTAAAAAATATTTCTCTTTAGCCACCCTTAATTTTTTCTATAGCTTTCTTCAATTTTTCTCTAAAATCTTGCGGAGTAAACGGTTTAGTAAGATAATCATCTACTCCATAGTTTAAAGCTAATTCTATCTTATCCATCTCTGTTTCCGCAGACATCATTATAATTGCTACCTTACTACTATTAGAGGCACTCCTTACCCTATTTACAAAATCAATACCATTCAAAAGAGGTATACGCCAATCACAGATAATAATATCTATCTTTTGCTCAAAGAATAGTTTTAACGCTTCCTGACCATCACTGGCTTCGTAGATGTTGCTACTAAACTCTTCCATCCTCAACCTTCGCACAATAAGTTGACGCACAGCTTCATCATCCTCTACCACTAAAAAATTAATTAAACTTTTTAAATTTTTATCTTCTTCCACTTCCTCTTCTAAATAATTTTCTTCATCGTTAAAGGAAAAATAACAGAAAAAGTTGACCCTTCTCCTAACTTACTTCTAACCACTATTGTTCCTCCATGAGCTTCTATAATCCCTTTAGTGATTGCTAAACCAAGACCTGTTCCTGTAATTCCTTTTGTTGCATCTGATTCTACACGATAAAATTTTTCAAACATATGGGATAATGCTTCTTCAGACATACCAATACCATGGTCAATTACATCTACATAAACATTATCACCCTTCGTATAACCATCTATTCTAATCTCTCCACCTTGCGGTGAGTATTTTATAGCATTACTTACCAGATTTAGAAAAACCCGTTTCATCTGAACTTTATCAATTGAAATTAAAGGTATACT
This sequence comes from Candidatus Omnitrophota bacterium, assembly GCA_023818995.1. Lineage (GTDB taxonomy): Bacteria > Omnitrophota > Gorgyraeia > Duberdicusellales > 4484-171 > JAMWBQ01. The sequence continues at coordinate 2,357 of JAMWDA010000078.1, read as the reverse complement.
ATTATCAAAATTAACAATAAATTTAAATTTTTCTGCCTGCACAATTACAATTTTAATAACCTCCTCAACAATCTCTTTTAAGGAAGCTAACTCTTTTTTAAGTTGTAATTTACCCGACTCTATCTTAGCCATATTAATGATATCATCGATCATACGGGCGAATCTCATAGCTTCCTGCATAATAATTTTTAAATAATCTGATTCTTCGCTAAGAGATTTCTCTTTAGCTAATTGCATAAGTATATCGGTATAACCAATAATACTTGTAAGAGGTGTCTTAAGGTCATGGGAAACGCTGGAAATAAAATCGGATTTAAGTTTATCCAACTCACGCATCCTTTCTAACTCCCTCGTTGCTGTCATTTCTCTACAGATAATAGTGAGACCATAAAAATTGTTATCCTTATCTTTTAATGCCGAACCACTTAAAGCTATGGTTATCTCTACTCCTCCTAATATAGGAACGCTAATCTGTCTATCCATAACAAAACCTTTAACTTTTGTATCCTCAATTAGATTAGAAAAAACATCAACAAACTTAGATTCGATAACATCCTTGTAATTCTTACCCTTAACGTCTGCTATATTTATATTAAAGATAAAAGAAAAATTTCTGTTTAACTCCTGTATCCTATCATCGTGGTCTAAAACCATAATTCCATAAGGAAGACTCTCAATTAAACTGTGAATAAATCCATTAAAATTTCTTGTGGACTCTTTCATCTTATGAATTCTCTAAATATACTCGATGCATCTAACTCACTATCTACTTCACTAACAATGTCTTCTATATCTTCTACCAACATACCTAAACTATTCCATGCTTCTTCACAAATCATTGGTATTTTACTATCTCCTCCATCACCAATTTCTAATGCCCGAGAGATAATATCTGCTAAATGAACGATACTAACAATCTGTATATTCTCTTTAGCAAGAAAGGGGTTAAGATGATATGCTACGGCAGAAACTAAACTCTTAGGGAAATTCCATTCCATTAACAAACAACTACCTATATCGGTATGGTCAACACCAATAACTTTTTCTTCAGCATCTCTTATCCTAATATCACTCTTTTTAACCTCTTCTATAATCTCCCTAAACTCTTGTGGTAGATACTTATAAATAATCACCTTACCAATATCATGGAGTAAGCCGGCAGTAAAACTCTCTTCTAAATTACTATAATTAACTTTGCGAGCAATCACCTTAGCTATTGCTGCTGTAGCTAAAGAGTGTTCCCAGATTTTACTAATATTGAAATCACCAATGTTGTTTTTACCTTTAAATAAGTTTAACACCGTCATATTTAAAACGATATGATGAATACCATTAAAGCCAATTATAACAATAGCATGAGGCACATTGGTTATTCTACGCATAAAACCATAGAATGCTGAATTAGCTACTCTTAATATTGCTGAAGCTATTGCTTGGTCTGAAGAGATAACCTTAGCTACATCGTTAGCACTTGCCTTAGGATCATCAATCTTTTCACGGAATTTAAAATAAAGGTCAGGCAATGTAGGTAAATCTTCTATCTGTCTAATAAAATCTTGGACATTCTCTATTTTCATCAATAAAAACCCTAATCTTTATCTACATAATTATAAAATAATCTTGTTTTTAAGTATTCCTTAGCAGAATTGGCAATTTTTCGCATCACATAATGATCATCAAATTCTTTAAATTTTTTCTCTATACGTTCTTCTATATTTCTACATTCCTCTTCTAACTCTTTTGGCAAAGGTTGGTCTAATTCCTTAATATTTACATTTACATAAACCCATTTAACTCCTCTATCTTTAAGAAGTGATAACAGTTTTTCATCAAGAAATGTGCCTTTGGCTACTAACAATAAGCCATTTTCGTTAACAATATCTTTAGCCAAAACCACACCCTCTTTTAAATCATCTATTCTCTTTTTTATTATCATACTATTACTTTAGTCCACCCCGTAGGTAAACTTGGAGGAGAAATTATGGAGCCGACGGGATTTGAACCCGTGACCTTTACGCTGCCAGCGTAACGTTCTCCCAACTGAACCACGGCCCCAAAATTAACCTGTCTTTACTTGTTAGAATTTTTCCTCTTTATTCCTTATCTCTGTTACAATATTAACATTTGAGAAGAATTTTGTCAATTGTTACCGCAATATAATAATTTCATATTCTGGCAAAGTAGAAATTTCATATTCTAAAACCTAAGGGATGCTATAATACCCTCCAGAAAGGAGGGTATTATGAGCCAGATAGAAATTATTATGTTGACACAAAAAGAACTAAGAAGATTAAAGATAATCCAAGAGGCAATAAATAAACACATCACTCAGAAACAAGCTGTAGAATTACTACTTC
>JAMWDA010000077.1 GCA_023818995.1 Candidatus Omnitrophota bacterium | reverse complement strand
CTATGGTAAAAACAAAAATTGTCGCTACTTTAGGTCCAGCAAGTAACAGAGAGACAGTTCTAAGGAAGATGTTTATTTATGGATTAGATGTTGTGCGACTTAATTTTTCTCATGGCACGCATAATGAGCATATAAAGAATATTGAACTTGTAAGGCATCTTAATAAAAAAATGCGAAGGAAAATAAAGATTATGCAAGATTTGGAAGGTTACCGTTTGCGCATAGGCAAATTAGAAAAAGAAATAGAATTGAAGAAAAATATGATATTTTACCTCACTACTGATAGAATAGTTGGTAATGATAAAGAAGTCCCTTTTGACTATAATGATTCTCTTAAAATGATTAAGCAGGGCAGTTTGATTTATATAGATGATGGCAGGATACTTTTGAGAGTAATTGGTAAGGATAAACGCAGACTTAAGGTAAAAGTAATTATTCCCGCTCTACTTAAGGAGAGAAAAGGTATAAATATTCTGGGAGTAAATTTTTCTTTTAAAGCATTAACGGAAAAAGATAGAAGGGATTTAGAAGTGGCTATAAATTATAGACTGGAATATGTAGCTCAGTCTTTTGTTAGAGATGGGGAAGATATTCGTTCACTTAGAAAGGTTATTAATGGTAGAAATATCCAATGTAAGATTTTTGCCAAGATAGAGAATCAGCAAGCTTTAAAAAATATAGATAGTATTATTGAGGAAGCGGATGGGATAATAGTTGCGCGAGGAGATTTAGGTATATGCTTACCTATTTATAAAATCCCCATTTTACAAAAGGAGATAATCAAACGCTGTCGTGTTAAAGGTAAACCTGTGGTTGTAGCTACGCAGATGTTGGAAAGTATGGTTAATAATAATTTGCCTACACGTGCAGAAGTTAGTGATGTAGCTAATGCTATTATAGATGGAGCGGATTTCTTACTTTTATCAGCGGAGACAGCTGTAGGTAAGCATCCCCCGAGAGTTGTTGAGATGATGAATAAAATAATAAAATACACAGAGGATTATTTAAAAAGATTAAAAGACATATTATTATGAGAGTAATTGGTCTATTGACAGATTTTGGTTATAAGGATAACTATGTAGGTGTGATGAAAGCAGTTATCTTAAACATTAATCCCAAGGTTAATATTGTGGATATTACCCATAACGTTACATATCATAGTGTGAGAGAGGGAGCTTTCCTCCTTTGGAAAAGTTATAGGTATTTCCCTAAAGATAGTATATTTTTAGTAGTGGTTGATCCTACAGTTGGTTCACAACGTAGAGCAATAGCGGTAAAAACGAAGAATTACTATTTTGTTGGTCCGGATAACGGTGTTTTATATTTAGCAGGGGAAGAAGATGGTTTTAAAAAGATAGTATCCTTAGATAATAAAAAATATTTTTTAAAATACGGTTCTTCCACTTTTCATGGTAGACATGTATTCTCTCCCATCGTTGGCTACATTAGTAAGGGAGTAGATATTGAAATCCTTGGCAAAAAAATTAGTGGTATAGAAAGTGTAGATATTTCTAAACCGTTGATTAGTAAAAGTAGGATTAAAGGAGAAGTTATATACATTGATAATTTTGGCAATATAGTGACTAACATTACCAAATATGAATTTTTATCTGTTTTTAAAAATAAAAAATTTATTGCCTCTTTGAACGGTCGTAATTTTTCTGAAATTTACGATTGTTACGCTTCTGCGCCTAAGAGAAAGCCTTTCTTTATAGAGGGTAGCTTTTCTTATTTAGAGGTATCTTTAAAAGAGAGTAGTGCAAGTAAATATTTTAAAGCCTGTATAGGGGATCATTTAGAGATAAAGTTATCTACCGTAAGATAAATTATGGTTATTGAAGAGAAGGAAAAAAAGATAGAGTTAAAAGGAATAGTTAAGTATGTCTATAAAAAGATGGGTAAAGCTATAGCCGATTATCGTATGATAGAAGAGGGAGATAGGATATTAGTTGGTGTTTCCGGAGGAGTAGATAGTTTATCTTTAATTAAGCTATTCAAAATGAGAGAGAAACGGGTTCCCATAAGATTTGATTTTATGGCATGTTTTGTTTCTACAAATTTTATTGAGGTAGATAAAAAAACAGTTATAAATTATTTAGAAGATAACGGTATTCCTTACGTGGTGAGAGAAATGGAGTTGGATGATAAAAGTATAGATTGTTTCTGGTGTTCCTGGAATCGTCGTAAGATTCTTTTTACTACTACTAAAGAGTTAATTTTTAATAAGCTTGCTTTAGGGCATAATCTCGATGATATAACGGAAACTATCATTATGAATCTTTTTTTTCATGGGGAAATAAGCGCTATGAAGCCAAAGATAGAGCTATTTGATAATGAGCTTACCGTGATAAGGCCATTGTGTTATGTATCCAAGAAAGATATCCAACGTTTTGCTAACAAGTTAAATCTACCGTACACTTACTATGAATGTAAATATGGTAAAGATTCCCACAGACAGTTAGTTAAGAATGTTATAGAGCTTGTAGAAAAGAAGTATCCATTGGTTAAAAAGAATATTTTTAGAGGATTAAAGAAGATAAAGAAAGATTATTTGTTGTAATTTCTATGAACATCTTAGTTACCGGCGGTTCTACCTGGATAAAAATAGATGAGGTAAGAGTCATCACTAATATTTTTACCGGTCGCACGGGTTTATATTTAGCCAAGTATTTTAAGAGGAAAGGTTGTAATGTAACTTTTTTATTTAACCCTCATTGTTTGGATAGGATTCCTAAAAGTATAAGGGCGATACCTTTTAGATATTTTGACGAATTAAAAAATATATTGGAAGAAGAACTAAAGCTAAATCGTTACGATGTTATCATTCATAGCGCAGCAGTGAGCGATTATAAATTGAGATTTGCTTTTAAAGGTAAAATTCCTTCAGGTAAAAAGGAGTTGATATTGAAGTTGGTTCCTACCCCTAAGTTGATTAAGATCATTCGTAATTTAGGTAGGAATTCCTTTATCGTCCAGTTTAAATTGGAGATAGAAAAAGAGGGGTTGATGAAAAAAGCATACCAAAGTTTAAAAAACAATAAGAGCGATTTGGTAGTAGCTAACTCGTGGGAAGATTTAAAGTCAAGTTATAAGGCTTTTATTATAGATAAAAAAAAGAATGTCCGGGAAGTAGATTCTTTAAAGTCTTTAGGTTATTTTCTTTGGGAGGGGATAAAAACGAAAGCCCTTCCCTCTAAATAAGAGAGAAGGGCCCGTGGCTTTGGGTCCTTCACAGACCCCTTTATTTAAAATTTAACATTTTTTTACAGTATATTTCCAATATATTCATGATTATATTGAAAACGTTTACAGGTAAAGTATCCTTACAATAGAGATTATGAGAAGGAGGTAAAATGGATAAAAAAATTCTTATAGGTATATGTGGAGGGATATCTTCTTATAAAACAGCTGAACTGGTAAGATTACTTATAAAGGATGAGTTTTCTGTAAGAGTTATAATGACGGAATCGGCAACTAAATTCGTTAGCCCTTTAGTTTTCCAGACGATTTCTCGTAATCTTGTTTATACCGATATGTTTGAACTTTTTAAAGAGAAGATAGAACATATATCTTTAGCCGATTGGGCAGATCTCTGTTTGGTTGCTCCTTTATCCGCTAATACTCTTTCTAAGATAGCTTATGGAATATGTGATAATTTACTTACTACCGTAGTATGTGCGCTTCCTAAAAAAACAAAAGTTATCCTTGTCCCAGCTATGAACGAGAATATGTGGAGTAATCCCATTATTCAAGAAAATGTCAATAAACTTAAAAATATTGGCAAATATATAATTTTGGGACCTGCTAAAGGAGAACTTGCTTGCGGAATTTATGGGGAAGGAAGAATGGTTGAACCAGAGGATATATTTAAAGAGATAAAAAATTTATTTATATAAATTTATATTTACTTTGATACTTCCCTACGATGAGAGTTGGTTTTTTTTTAGTCTTTTGGATTCCTAGAATTCGTATTTAGATAATTTTATAATAAGTATTTATGCTTATAAAAGTTAAGGTTGTCCCTTCTGCTAAGAAAGAAAGGATAGAAAAGATAGACGATTATATAAAAGTTTACTTGACCCAGCCTCCTTTGGATGGTAGAGCAAATAAAAGGCTCATTGAACTTTTGGCAGAATATTTAAAAGTTAAAAAATATCACCTCAGTATTGTTAAAGGAGGTAAAGGAAGAGAAAAGATAATTTCTCTAAATGAAGTTAGTTAAGAAAAAATATATCTACCTTATAGATAATTTCTTCCCCAAGTCTATAATCGCAGGTTTTACCGATACTACTTTGGAGGGTAGGGATGTGGTAGGAGATTTAACTAAAGTGCTGGAAGAACTTAGGATAAATGCAGGTATAGCTTTTATGGACCAGACACACTCTTCTTTAGTTAATTTTGTAGATAGAGGAGGTAAATATCGTGCAGATGCAATTTTTACTATTCAAAAAGAGGTAGTTTTAGTAGTAAAAACAGCTGATTGTCTTCCTCTTTTATTTTATGAGGAAAAGAAAGGGTATATCGGTGTTATTCATTTGGGCTGGCGTTCAGCAAAGTTAGGTATACTAAATAATATAAATATGGACTTTTCTAAAGGTAAAGTATTAGCGGGAGTAGGTTTAAGAAAATGTTGTTTCCGTACAGGAGCGGAATTTATAAATTATAAAGAATTAGAACAATTTTTGGAAAAAAGAGAAAGTCTTTATTTTGACCCTATTTCTTTTTCTCTGCACTCTTTTTTATATAAAGGTGTTGATAGAGATAACTTTGTCGATTTGAATATATGTAGTTTCTGTAACTCTCTTAATTTCTTTTCTTTCCGTCGAGAAAAAACAGAAAAAAGAACTCTTTCTTTTATTGTTAAATTAGATTCATAAATGGAATTGTATAGTAAAGGCAGATGGTATACATCTTTGTAAGTTAATTTATTTGATAGAAGAAAAATGTGAATTATTAAATAGATTAGTTTGTAATTTTTAAAGAGAGCGGCTAAATTTTTTAAAAAAGAGCTAAATCCTTCTTTTAGCACTAAAAAGACTTTAAAACTAATTCTCTTAATCTTCTTTAAGCCTTTGGGGAAAGGAGTACGGTCTCTTTTCCCATTCCCAATGAGGGCAAAGAGAATATTTGTTGGAAAAGTAATTTTGTGGTAAAATAAAAATCCTATGGGGAGTAAAGGTAAAATTCTTATTGTTGAGGATGATCATCTTCTACGTAGTTCTATTAATAGTCTTCTTGTTAACGAGGGCTACGAAGTAATTAGTGTTTGTGATGGGAATAGTGCTATGGAGATAGTTAGGAATAACGATTTAGATTCTATCGTGATAGATATAATGTTACCAGGTGGTATGAATGGTATAGAGGTAATAAGTAAGATAAAAGATATGAAAGATAAGGTTATACCACCTTTTATTCTTATTACTGGACATAGTGAAGAACGATATACCACGAAGGCAATAAAGTTAGGAGTATTTGATTATATTTTAAAACCATTTGAGATAAAAGAATTTTTACGTAGTATAGATATTAGTGTAAAGAATTATAGATTAAATAGGGAAAAAGAAAGATCTCTTTACGAGAGAGAAAAGAAGTATGGTTATTTAGAAGAGTACAGCATTAAATTGGAGAGAGAAGTAAGAGAAAAGACTAAAGAATTGTCGCTTCTTCTTGAGATAAGTAGGGAAATAACATCATCTTTAAATTTAGATGAAGTTTTAAATACAATAGTGGAGCAAATTGCCAACGTTTTAGAGGTTGAGATATGTTCTATACTCTTGTTTGATGAACAAAAGGAATATCTATTTATTGCTGCAGCTAAAGGCTTGCCTGAAGAGATAGTTAGAAATACACGAATTAGAAAAGGAGAGAGGATTTCAGGAACAATTATAGAGACAGGTAAATCAATTTTAGTAGAGGATATAGAGAAAGACACCAGATTCGGTAAAGTTACTTCGGAAAGATATTATACAGGCTCTTTTATAAGTGTCCCCATGATTTTTAAAGATAGGCTAATTGGAGTAATTAATGTAAATAATAAACGTTCTAAAGAAGTTTTTACTGAAGAAGATTTAAGACTTATGGAAGGAATTGCTGATTATGCAGGTTTAGCCATAGAGAATGCGCGACTTTACAGTGACTTGAAGGAAGTTTATATGGAAATAATTCGTGCCCTGACCTCCATAATTGAGATGAAGGATCACTATACTCGTGGGCACTCGGAGAGAGTAACGAAATACGCTGTAAGGATTGCCCAAGCTAAAGGGTTATCTTTATCCTCTATAGAATATATTCGTTTAGCTTGCCAGCTGCACGATTTAGGGAAAATAGGTATAGATGGGAGTATTCTCATTAAAGCGGAAAACTTAAATGATAGAGAATGGGAGGAAATTAAATTGCATCCACAAAAAGGTGTAGAAATTATTAAGCCTCTATCTTTTTTAAAAGATGTTGTGGAGTTGATTATTCAACACCATGAACGTTACGATGGTAAGGGTTATCCGCAAGGTAAATTTGCAGAAGAGATAGCTTTGGGAGCGAGAATAATAGCTGTGGCTGATAGTTTTGATGCTATGACTACGGATAGACCTTATAGAAAAGCTTTAACCTTGGAGGAGGCCATAGAGGAATTAAAAGCTTGCCGAGGGACTCAATTTGACCCTGAGATAGTGGATATTTTTATTAAGCTTCTACAAGAAGGTTCTGCTTTATTTGAAAAATAGAAAATAAATTTACAAATCTTTATTGACATATATACCTTATAGAGGTAAAATTGCCTTGGAGAGTGAATTGTGAATGATAGAGAAAAATTTAATGAGGAGAGACGTAAATATCCTCGCCTAAACATCATCTATGTTACTTATTCTATAGAGAGCAAAAATTCTAAGAAGATAGGGGTTGTTTTGAATATCGGTGCTGGTGGTGTGTGCCTTATCGTTAATGAAAAATTACCTCCCAATACCACACTATTTCTAAATATTGATCTGCGTGATGGTAAGCAAATTATTTCAGCAAAAGGTAAAGTTGTTTGGAATGCGGAAGTGCCTGTTTATTTTAATGAAGAGACAAATTATGAGATTGGTGTTGAGTTCGTAGATATAGAGGAGAAAGAGCGTTTAAGAATTTCTCAGTACGTATTAGGAAAAACTTTAGAGAAGTAAAATTAATTTTTTAAAGAGATGTTTTCTAGAAATATTAAAATTCTTTTGGTTGACGATGATACGGTTTTTCGTCAGATGCTTAAGGATATGTTTCGTAGAATAGGTAATTGTAAGGTTATAACTGTTAAAGGAGCAAATATGGGTAATTGGTTTGCTCAATGTCCTTGGCACAAACCGGATGTTATCCTTTTAGATGTTAAAATGCCTAACATAGATGGTTTAGAGTTGTTGAAGATATTGAAACACGATAATAAAACTAAGGATATCCCCGTTATTATGATTACAGCAGTAGCTGATGAGGATGTTAAGCTTAAAGCTAGAAAGTTGGGTTGCGCTGATTATATTGTGAAACCAGTAACTATTTCTGATTTAGAAACGAGAATAAATAGATTGATAGAGATGGAACCTTATAAAGAT